>JBHCFR010000132.1:0-5207 GCA_041801945.1 Moraxella sp.
AATCAAACTCCACGCCTGTGGCACGAAGTCCCGCCCCTGTTACCCCCCACGCTAGGGCGTGTTTGGCATCGTACTGGGCTATGAAAATTTTGAGTTTGTCGTACCTGTGTTTTATAACGGTGATGCTTATGACCGCTGTCTGGTGAAGATTGAAGAGATTCGCCAGTCGCTGCGTATCATTGAGCAGTGTCTGAACAACATGCCATCTGGGGCGTACAAAGCCGAGCACCCCTTGGCAGTGCCACCGCCCAAAGACAAAACCTTAAAAGACATTGAAACCTTGATTAACCACTTTGTGTCGGTCTCATGGGGACCTGTCATGCCTGCGGGCGAATCGGCGTGTATGGTGGAAGGCGTTAAGGGACTAAATAGCTACTATGTAACCAGTGATAATAGCACCATGAGCTACCGTACTCGCATTCGTACACCGACCTTTGCTCATTTGCAACAAATGCCCAGCGTGATTAATGGGTCATTGGTGTCGGACGCCATTATTTATTTGGCGAGTATTGATATTGTGATGGCGGATTGTGATAGATAGGCTTGGAGAGAAGGTATTGATTGGTGAGTGAATATTTTTTACAAATAGAATGTGAACCATCACATTACCGTACTTGTGAGTGTTGTGGTGATGATTTTGTTCGGCTTACTCGCTTTGTCTATAAAAATCATGATGCCTTTGCTTATTATTATGCTCATATAGAACCAAAAAGCCATCAAGATTTTATTAAATGTTTGGTTGTTATTTGTGAATTTGATGATAATGATGAGATTATTCATAAAATCGGATTTCCTGCGGTTTTGTGGAATAATGATGAGGTTGTTGCAACCACACTGTTGAATGCTGATGAAATTCCTTGGCAAGATATTGCTGATGTGCAAATATTAAATAGAGAAGCTGCTTTAATTCATCATTATAAAGCTGATGTATTTAGAATTTTTGATGAAATGATGCAGCAGGATAAGGAAATTGTGAATTTCTTTAATAGCTAGTTTTAGTATGGAATTTGATACTGTTGTGATGAACAGGATTTAGTTAATTAAAACTTGTAGGGGTTTGTGATGCCTGACTTTTTTGACAAATACATTTTTGATAAAGAGAGCAAATCATCAAACACCCAAAGCCTTGTTTTGATTTTGATGATGATTACCGATATTTTGTGTGCAATTTTTGCCAAACTGAGATTATTACTGATGTGGTGATTTTGGATTATCAGCAAGCCATCAATGCTAATCGCTATATGGCACAAGAATATCCAAAATTTGCAGGAAAGTTATGGTTATTTGCTCATAGTGGCTGTGGTGACGAATGGTTTTTGCATAAACAGACTGGACAAGTTTGGTTTTATGATCATGACCAAGGAGAATATTCATCTCTTGATGATTTTGTGGTGTTTTTGGTTGGCTTTATAGAGTTTATTGAGTTGATTGCAGAACTAAAAGTATTTGAATTGAATAAGGATTATATAGGTAATCCTCAGGAATATTTTGAAAAGAAAATACATCCATTAAATCCGTTATTTTTGATAATTATCCTTATCAGATTGTTTGAGTGATGTGATGTATAAATGTGGTTTTATTGTGGTTATTAAAATTTTATTATTTGATAAATGAGTGAATAATTCAGACAGACTACACATATCTTGGCATAATCAATGCAATAAAATAGAGGTAATATTACAGTTGGCTTGCCAATATGTAAATATGTCCTTCACAATTTGATAGAGATTGATAGAGAAACTTATGATACATGATGAAAAATCCCTAGTAAGCTTTGCCGAAGAAGTATTAAGTGAAGCCAAGAGTATGATGTTTAACATGCTGACCAAAGTGGTAGAGATTGGTGCCTCTGATTTATTTATCACCGCCGATTTTCCGCCCAGCGTTAAACATCAAGGACTTATGAAACCACTTAGTAAGCAGGCATTGAGTGCCGAGCGTACCAAACTGTTTGCTTATAGCTTGATGAACGATCATCAGCAAGAAGAGTTTGAGCGAGAGATGGAATGTAATTTTGCCATCAATGTGCCAAACGTCAGCCGTTTTCGGGTGAATGTCTTTATTCAGCAGCAGCAAGTGGGTATGGTGATTCGTACCATTGCTGCTGAGATTCCCAATTTTGAAAAATTAAAATTGCCCAAAAAACTCAAAGACGTGATTATGGAAAAGCGTGGTTTGGTGTTGGTCGTGGGCGGTACAGGCTCTGGTAAATCTACATCTTTGGCGGCGATGATTGACTATCGCAACGAAAACAGTCCAGGGCATATCATCACGGTAGAAGACCCTGTGGAGTATGTGCATAAGCACAAAAAATCCATGATTACCCATCGGGAAGTGGGTGTGGATACGCACTCGTGGCATCATGCACTCAAAAATACCCTACGTCAAGCCCCTGATGTGATTTTGATTGGTGAGATTCGTGATACCGAGACGATGGAGCATGCCATCGCTTTTGCTGAGACGGGGCATTTGTGTCTTGGGACGCTCCATGCCAACAATGCCAACCAGACGTTGGACCGTATCATCAACTTCTTCCCCGAAGAGCGTCGTCAGCAGCTGCTGATGGATTTGTCCAGCAACATGAAAGCCATTATTAGCCAAAGACTGATCCGCACCGAAGATGGCAAAGGCAGACGGGCGGCGGTAGAGATTATGCTAAACACGCGTTTGGTGTCGGATTTGATTTTAAAGGGCGAAATGCACGAGCTTAAAGCGGTGATGACCAAAAGCCGTGAGCTAGGCATGCAAACCTTTGACCAAGCACTCTTTGACCTGTATGACGAAGGGGCGATTAGCTATGATGAAGCCATGCGTAACGCGGATTCTCCCAATGAGCTGCGTCTGCAAATCAAGCTAAAAAGTAAACGAGGAGAAGTGGGGCAGGGAGCAGCGACTCAGCTGTCCATGCAGTCTGACACCTTATTTGATGAAGAAGAGAAAAAGTAGTATGAAGGCACGAAGATTGAGTCATGCTGCTGTCTAAGCCTGTTAGCAAAATTACCTTGTTCACTGATGATTGGGTGATGAGGCTTATAAGTAACCCCAAGTATTTATTTAGAAAAGTAAGCCTGTTTTAATGGCGACATTAAAACAATTCAACCATAGCACTATTTGCCATAGTACTATATTACCATAGTGCTTTACAACAGAGGGAAAACCATGAAAGGTCAATGTCTATGCGGTAGCGTTACCATCACTGTGGCGGACAACCATGAATTACATGCTTGTCATTGCAATAACTGCCGCAAATGGGGCGGCTCAGCAGGCTTTACGTTTTTAAGCCAAGGCATAACAGCGGATAATGCCAAGGGCATTGCTCATTATCAATCGTCCGATTGGGGTGAGCGTGCTTTTTGTCAGACGTGTGGCACTCATCTGTATTTTCATCAGCTCGGTACGGATAATTATTATCTATCAGCTGGGCTGTTTGATGGCGTGGATTTTAAGTTAGGTTCACAGATTTTTATTGACAAAAAGGCGTGTTATTATGAGCTTGCCAATGATACACCCAAACTGACCGAAGATGAGTTTTTGGCGATGGTGGGCGGTGCGTCATAAAAAGATTTTGTGCAATCTCATTGTGAAATTTGCTCACACCCTGTAAAATACGCAACGCATACAGTTTGTTGAGTATTTTGTAACACCAGTAGGAAAATGATGATGACATTAAAAATCCTTGTACCGCTTTTTGCTTCCTTGTTACTTGTGGCGTGCAATCAAGATAAGACAACAGAGGTCGCAAATGACAAAAGCCCTGCAAAAACTGAGCAAACTGACCATGCCCATCATAGCAGCCATGCTGATGCTCTGCCGCATTCACTGGCTTATGACAAATCAATGCAGTCCATGGCGACACAAATGAGTGCCGCCTATCAAGCGGTCAATGGCGATGTTGCGTTCATGCAGGGGATGATTGCTCATCATGTCGGGGCAGTAGAGATGGCAAAAGTGCAGCTTGAACATGGCAAGGATGACACCCTAAAACAGCTTGCTCAAAAAATCATCGATACTCAGATGGCGGAGATTGCATCCATGCAAGCATGGCTTACCAAAAATCAACCAAACGCCAAGCCAGATCCCAACATGCCACAAATCACAGAGCGATACCAAACAGCGGATAAAAAATATCATGATTTGATGATGGCAGGTATGATGGCTCATGATGCGGATACCGCCTTTGTTCAGGGCATGATACCACATCACCAAGGGGCGATTGCGATGGCAGACATCGTGCTAAGCACGACCCAAGACCAAGAAATCATCGCCTTGGCACATACCATTAAGAGTGCTCAAACCCCTGAAATTGAACAAATGCAAGCATGGCTAGCACATAAATAGATGATGTATCAAATAAGACGCATCACCATGATGCATGTTATGCAAAAAGTGTTAAATTTAAATCAATCCCAAAACAGGTTGCTGTAAAAGTTACTATGAAAATCGTTACTGACAAAACTCCTAAGGTGGATATCCAAGCCATCTTGACCAAGGAAGAGATGGTAGGCATTGATGAATACATTCATCATTACCCACAGGCTCGCGCCGCTGTGCTAGACGCGTTGAAACTGGTGCAAAGGCGTAATGGTTGGGTCAGCGATGCCCAAGTGGTCGCCATTGCCAACATGCTGGGCATTGCGGTCGCGGACGTAGAAGGGGTGGCGACATTTTTTAACCGCATTTATCGTCAGCCTGTGGGTCGCCATGTGATTTTGCTGTGCGATAGCATTGCTTGTTATTTGACTGGATTTGAAGCGATAGAAAAAGAGTTTAAATCACAGTTGGGCATTGAGTACAGACAAACCACCCCCGATGGGCGGTTTACCCTGCTGCCCATTTGCTGTTTGGGTAACTGCGACAAAGGACCATCGGTGCTGATTGATGAAGACACTTACGGCCCTGTTGAAGTTCACGAAGTTGCACTATTATTGGAGCAATATCAATGAGTTATAATAACATCAACAACAAAGCAGACCTAGAAAGTCAAATCAGGGCACGCCAAAGCGGACTTGCACCAAGCCAGCTAAACCGCCAAAAGACCCCCATTTGGGGTGTAGGCTTGACAGAAGGACAAGCGCCAACCAGCAAAACACACCCTTTGACATGGCGGCTGTATCATCAAGATGTGGTGCTGACTTTGGCGGATTATCAGCGATTAGAAGGCTTTGTGGGGCTAAAAAATGCCCTTGCCAAAACTCCCAAAGAAGTGG
>JBHCFR010000133.1:0-13195 GCA_041801945.1 Moraxella sp.
ATGGTGTGATGGTTCACAAGAAGAGTACGATCGTCTTATCAAACTGATGATTGATAACGGCACCATGGTTAAGCTTAATGAAGAAAAACACCCCGATTCTTATCTTGCTTTTTCTGACCCCTCAGATGTCGCTCGTGTTGAAGACCGCACTTTTATTTGCAGCCAAAACGAGATTGACGCAGGTGCCACCAACAACTGGCAAGACCCCAGCATCATGCGTGCCACCCTAAACGAGAAATTTGACGGTTGTATGGCAGGTCGCACCATGTATGTTGTGCCATTTAGCATGGGACCTTTGGGCAGTCACATCGCTCACATCGGTGTGGAGCTGACCGACAGCCCTTATGTCGTGGTCAGTATGCGTAAGATGGCTCGCATGGGCAAGGCGGTGTATGACGTGCTAGGGGAGAGTGGCGAATTTGTGCCTTGTGTGCACTCTGTTGGCAAGCCCTTGGCAGAGGGTGAGAAAGACGTGGCATGGCCCTGCAATGATGATAAATACATCGTCCATTTTCCTGAGACTCGTGAAATCTGGTCTTATGGCTCAGGCTATGGCGGTAATGCCCTACTTGGCAAAAAATGCTTGGCTTTACGCATCGCCTCTGTCATGGGTCGTGAACAAGGTTGGCTGGCTGAACACATGCTCATCCTAGGCGTCACAAATCCCCAAGGCAAAAAACACTACGTCGCTGCTGCTTTTCCCTCAGCTTGTGGCAAGACCAACTTTGCCATGCTGATTCCACCAGCAGGCTATGAAGGCTGGAAAGTAGAGACCGTGGGTGATGACATCGCTTGGATTAAACCCTCGTCAGATGGCAAACTGTACGCCATCAACCCAGAAGCAGGCTTCTTTGGTGTCGCCCCCGGTACGAACACCAAAACCAACTCCAACTGCATGTCATCATTGTCTCGTGATGTCATTTATACCAATGTTGCCATGACCGAAGATGGTGAAGTTTGGTGGGAAGGCAAGACCAAAGAAGTCCCTGACAACCTAATCAACTGGAAAGGTCAAAAACACGACGGCACTGAAAAAGCATCACACCCCAATGCTCGTTTCACCGTATCTGCATCACAGTGCCCATCCATTGACCCCAACTGGGAGAACCCAGAAGGTGTGCCAATCTCTGCGTTTATTTTTGGTGGTCGTCGTGGCGACACGGTGCCCTTGGTGTCAGAGTCCCCCGATTGGATTGATGGCGTTTACAAAGCTGCTACCATGGGCTCAGAAACCACGGCTGCTGCTGTCGGTCAGCAAGGCGTGGTCAGACGCGATCCTTTTGCCATGTTGCCGTTTGCTGGCTATAACATGGCAGACTATTTCACCAATTGGCTAGAAATGGGTGAAAAGTTAGAAAAGCTAACCGCCGAACATGGCACGACCCTCCCCAAAATCTTTAAGGTCAATTGGTTCCGTCGTGATGACAATGGTGACTTTGTGTGGCCGGGCTTTGGTCAAAACATGCGAGTCCTAGAATGGGTCATCAATCGCTGCGAAGACAATGCCAATGCGGTTGCCACCCCTGTCGGTCTTGTGCCCACCTACGAAGATCTAAACTGGACAGAGTCCGACTTTACCAAAGAAGATTTTGATGTCGTCACCTATCAAGACAAAGACGAATGGATTAAAGAGCTGCATAGCCACAAAGAGCTGTTTGATAAGCTTGGCGAGCGTATGCCACAAGCACTCATTGACCATCAAGCCAAACTACTCCAAGCAGTGCAAGCCATGTAACTTGCTAATATTTTACGATAACGCCCCATTTTGGGGCGTTTTTGTGCGTATAAGCCCAAGACCGACTGACACGCCATGCCAGCGACAAAAACACATTATCTATATAAGCGACCCATCATGGGCATCTAGTCATGTCATGAACTTACCAGCTCTGCCATGTTTGAAATTCCTCTTTATCTGTGATACATTGTGTACTTATCATACCAACTCAATGTTCGCCCTTTCATATTATCATCCATGACCATGTCATCTTTATCCCTCAATCCCTCTCACCCCTCCTTTATCAGAGAATTAAAGCTGATTGGCGTCGGCGTATTATTGGCAAGTCTTGTCTATTTTATCGCCTCCAACTGGTTTTATCTGTCTCATGGCGTGCGTATGGCCATCCCCATGGTGCTATTTGTTTTAGCTAACATCGCCAGCGTATTTAGAACAGAAGGCATCGTTTGTCAAGTTTTACACACCATCGGTGCTGTGATGATTGGGTTGTCCTTGGCGGTGATTGGGCAGGCTTATCAGACGGGGGCGGATAGTTTTTGGCTCTTTGGTATTTGGTCACTTTTGATACTGCCTTATTTATATCGGCATAATTATGGGGTGTTTTTTATTTGGAATATCACCTCTGTCTTAACACTGTATCTATATTTTAAGCAGACCGATGTTGGCACAAACGGCATCGCTTATCTACTCACGATGAATACGCTATTGTTGGTGAATTTGTGTTTTGCTCGTCGTTATTATCCAGTCGCCCGATTTTTGCTCATTGGCATGATTGGATTATTATCGTTATTTAGTGTGTTTTTACAAATTAATGAAGGTCATTTTATTTATATCGCCAGCATCATCTCTCTGCCTGTTTTTGCCATTGTTTTATTTAAAAGCCGTCAAGACAGCATTGGCACTGCCTTCATGGCTTCATTATTGGGGTTATCTTTATTTTTGTGGTTCTTATTTGAAGTGGTTGACGTGTCAAATTTTTCTTTATTCTTCGTTGGCACGCTAAGCCTTATATGGTTTTTTGGCATTGCACTTTACCTGAATCATGTTTTGCCAACAAGCAGATTTCGCACCATTCCTATTGGTATCGGTGCTTATCTGGCAGGGGTGTTCTATGCCGCGGCATTTTTGACATTTTGGCAAACAGCCTCCCTATTTTTTGCCTTCATCACCCTCATTGTTTCGCTGATTATTCTAAGAAAAACCCTCCATCATCACACACTCACGCATTTATTTGTTAGGCATTTGGCTTATGCTTTGATGTTTTGTGGACAAATAGCGTTTTTATATCATCTTTATGAAAAGATAGAGAGCTTAGCATTTCTTATCGTTATTCAAATGCTGTTTGCCGCATTACTCATCCGATTATCGGTGCATTGGCTAATCATGATTGGGCAGCTATTAGGTGTGTATATTCTGATCTGTGTTTATGTGTATGATCATTATATTTATCATGCCACAAACATATTCGCCCTTAGGATTTTGGCTGTTGAGTTCATCGCGGCATCATCTTTACTGTTATTAAACAACCCAAAGATGCACACCATCATCCCCCCTCGCACCATCTGGGGTTTGGTGCTGTGCGTTATCTTTGCCACTTTACTGCAACTTCATGATAAGTATCAGGTGATTTATCAGACATTTATCTGGTTATATGGATTGCAATTTGTACTCATCGCCATCTTAATTCATCAGTTTTATAAAAGTCATTTAAGTCGTCTTGGGATTGGTTTACTAACCGCATTGGCAGGGATATTAATTGGTTTTGGGCAGTTTGAATTGGTGGTGTGCTTACTTGGCATCTCTTACGCCATTGACCGACATGACAGACTCATTCATCACGCCTACATGCTTGGTATCGTACTTTTATTGTGGTACGGTTATTTTTCATTGTCTGCCACTTTTTTAGTCAAAAGCATGGTCATGGCTTCCTCTGGTATCTTACTTATGGTGGTCGCTTATCTATTAACACAATCTGGCATAGCTAGGATAAACACGGTGGAAGAATCATGATGACAAGACACCAATATTTCCCCCCAATCTTTACCGCTCTTGTGCTAACGGTATTTGGCATCCTCATTTATCAACATGAACACCATCTTCGTCATGGGCAAGACATTTATATTCGCCTAAGTCCAGCAGATCCACGCTCCTTGATACAGGGCGATTACATGAGGCTTGGTTATGATTTTTATTTCACCAATCATCAAGAAAGTAGGCTTTTTGATGACGGGCAGCCACACCACAATCAACATCCGTCCCACATTAAAATATGGGTACTCACTGACAGCAGAAATGCCATCATCAAAAGCGGATTTCACCAAGATGAGTTTACCTCTGAGGAACAAATAAAGTTACGTCCTCTCATCCTCAATAACCCAAACAACACCGTCCTTGGGTTCTATGCCGCATCAAACAGTTTTTTGTTTGCCGAAGGGTTCTCGGACTGCTATGCCAAGGCGGTCTTTGCCCATCAAAAGACAGACGAGGAAGGACGTCCTATCTTGGTGGATTTGGTCGGCGAGGATCTGAGGTCGCTGCACTGCGAGGAGACACTTAAAAGAGCGCACCCATAAAAAATCCTGAATACCAATGATGAGTGTTCAGGATTTCTTAAATTGATAATCTGAGCTTGATACAATGCATGTAGGTGATGCCACGAATGCTGGCACACCCATTTTGTTTGTTTTTACACCTTCATGGTTTTGATGGTTTCTAGGTAGGTGCGAATGTTTGCCACATAATGCATGCACTGGACATAGCGACTGTTTGTACTGGCATTTTTTGCCAGATAGCCATAGACTTCCGCCCAACTGTTGCCATCACGCCCTTTGGCATGAAGCTCACTTTGAATTCTTTTGACGGCGTTAGGTCCCATGTTATAAGAGGCGAGCACAAACCATAGGCGTTCTGCCTCTGGTACATCCACATAGAGCTTTTCAAGCACTTCTAGATACTTTGCCCCACCTTGAATGCTTTGTACGGCATCGGTTCGGTTTTTGACGCCCATGGCTTTGGCGGTGTCTTTGGTGAGCATCATGAGTCCCTCAACGCCCGTACGAGAAACCGCATCAGGGTTTAGGTGAGATTCTTGATAGCTGATAACCGCCAATACTTGCCAGTCATGATTGTGGGTTTTGGCACCATGTTTAAACGCCGTTTCATACAGTGGCAGGCGTTGTTTTAGGGCTTTTTTAAAATGATTTTGACTGTATTCGTTGCTTAGAAGCGTTTGGTCGTAGAAGCGAGCAGAAGCCCCTGTTAATGCCAGCTCATTTGCATTACATAAGAAATTTTTGGCGTGCTGACCTAAACTGTCATCGCCAGAGCGAAACATCAAGGCGGTATTGGCGTTTAAACCATGACCTGCTATCGTTTTTGCCATGTCATCGTTGCACGAAAGTGGCACGCCAGACACCCCTGTTTGTGCCGCACCCAACAAGCCATCAACCTTGCCCGAATGCAGGGCGGTGAGCGCTTCTTGTTCACTGTCATAGACTTTTAGGTTTAACTGTACGCCCAAATCGTCGGCATAACGACGAGCGATGTCATGACCAAAACCATGACGAAAATCCTCATGATTAAAGACGGTGCTGTCGCCTTTGGTGGTCGCCACCACAATTTCGCCTTTTTGCATGACGCCATCTAATAAGGTCGGCGATACAGACTGGTTTGGCGTCAGAAAACTTTTGACGGGCAGGATGAACAATGATGCTGCACCCAGACACAATATCCATTTAACAAATGCAGGGACTGGCTGAGCTGAATACTGTAATCTTTGGGCGAATTTACCAAACAGCCCAAGTTTTGTCTGCTGGCTAAGACACTCTGACAAACAAAGTGCTGATTTTTGAATCATGAAAGGTTTAAAGGTGGTGGCTTTAAAACTTAGATTGGTTTTTTGGGTGTTATCTAATAAAGGGGATTGGTTGTTGGCATAAAATGAATAATAAAATCGGTGATTATTGGTGCGAATGATTTGCATAATATTCTCCTATTTTACCATAAACATCATCCCATGTGATGCGGTCGCTGTCTTAGATATCTGCTGCATTCATGATGGGGACTCAAACACCTGTCGGTCATTACACCGATGGTGATTTGACATCATCAACACCTAAGATAAATCATGACAACACCTCTAAAAGCATGATTTCTTTGTGCACACATCATCATGCACTACCAAGCCAATCATCACAAGAAGCATCATCACGCAGCAACCAAATGGTTCTACTAAAATTTGGCAGTTTCTTCGCAATATCCAAAATACCTCCACTCATCATCACTCTCATCAAGCGGACGAGCTTGGGTGGATTTGGATTAAAATATCAATTTAGGCTTTAATATAGGCGATTTGATTAAATGTTCAATCATTACATTGTAATCCAAAGATAAACGGTATAAAAATACCGATAAAAGGTAAAAAGTAGCAAATTTTTACAAAACGTGCTCTGTCTGCAAAATAATCTTCGTCAAATGAGCCATAAAATTAAAATTGCAATATATATTTATAAACTCATGGGTCATATTATAAAAAGACATAAAAATCAATTATTTAACGATATATTTATCATAAGGATAATCAAAATCATTCTTTGGTTTTTTAAAATTTGCTGTCAAAGTTGGATGAGCGGCTATTTTACTTGTGTGAATGGATGTGATGTTGGTGTTATTTTGATTGCCTATCGTCCAAGATTTTATCCCCATAAGAAGCGGCTAATGTGGAGGCAGATAGGGTCAATTTTTGCCCACCTAGACCATCAACGTCTGTCTGAACCAGCTGATGAAGCGCTATTAAAAAGTCACGTCTGTCCATCAGCTCTGCACCTAGACTCATCAGATGAGGATTTTCAAGCTGACAGTCCACCAGTGCCATGCCAGAAGCCTGACACCAAGCCATCAGACCCCAAAACGCCACCTTAGAGGCGTCGGTCGTGCGATGAAACATGCTCTCACCACAAAACACCGCACCGATACTAAGACCATAAAGCCCGCCAATCAACGGGCTCGTCAGTGGCATATCTTGCCAGACTTCCACGCTAACCGCCACGCCGAGCTCATGCAGCTTTGTGTATGCCTGTACCATCTCATCCCCTATCCATGTTTCGTCTGTATAGGCTCGTGGCTGACGACACGCTTGTATCACACGCTCAAAGGCGTGATTGGTGGTGAGTGTCCACGTGGATTTTTTTGGCAGTGCGAACCAAGGAATGTTCGGGCTTAAAAGTGGTGGGTTTGAGCACGCACCTTGGCGTGGGCGACCACCAAGCAGGTATTTCACCCTCACAAAACCAAGGAAAGACCCCAGAGCGATAAGCATGAAGCAGTGTCTGCATCTCTAAATCCGCCCCAGACCCCAAATATCCCTCGTCATCATCAGGCAACATCCATGCCTGCTGCCAAAAATCATAGATGCAGTCGTCAGCAAGTGCGTGGAGCTCAGATAAGGTCAGCATGGCTTTGCCCAAATGAATAAGAAAAATTGACAAGAAAAAGCGGTCAAGACAGCCTTCTTTCTTTAAATTTTAAAACACACCCTCATTAATTAGCAAGTGTTATTTTCAAAGAGCTTATCATGCCAAATCATTCATCGCCCATGCCATCTGGTGATTATCGCCAACGTTTTTTTATTGAGAACTCGCCTGTGCGTGGCGATGTCGTGCACCTATCAGACAGTTTCATGACGGTCATCCACCAAAAACCTTATCCCCCTGCGGTTAAGGCTCTCTTAGGCGAGATGCTTGTCTCGGCAAGTCTGCTGATTGGCACGCTCAAAATTCATGGCAAACTCTCCATTCAGTTGCAATCGTCCGATGACAGCTCTCCTCTGCGTTTTGCCATGGCAGAATGCGACCACTCCCAAGGACAAGATAAAGGAGCCGTTCGTGCTTTGGCAGGCTTTGATCATGGTCAGGACAGACAAGATTTATGGCAGTCGCTTAGCAGCAGTGATGATGCCTTTGCCCTCATCAAAACGGGCGTATTGTTCATCAGCATTCACCCAAACTTTGGGGAGAGCTATCAAGGCATCGTGGAGCGTGTCAGTGACAACCTAGGCGAATGTCTTGCTCACTACCAAAAACAATCCGCCCAAATCCCCACCCTCATCAAACTTGCCACCAATGACGAGGCGGCAGGTGGACTACTGGTGCAGCTGCTGCCCGAATCCAATGAAGACAAAGACAGAGATCCTGACCTATGGGACAGACTGACTGTCTTAACCAGCACCATTAAGGCAGATGAGCTGACCGATTTGCCTGCCAACGAAATCCTCTACCGCCTATATCATGAAGAAGACGTGGTACTGCCAGAGCCGACGCCTCTTAGTTTTGCTTGTACTTGCTCTTTGCAGAAAAGCCAAGGGGCAATCTTGCAGCTTGGGCATGATGAAGCCCTAGACGTGGCAAATGCTCATGGGGGCGTTCTTGTGCTTGATTGTGGCTTTTGTGGTAAGGAATACTCATTTGACAAAGGCGACATTGCTCAGCTTTTTGCTTAGCTACTAATCATCGCTACTTAATCATCACTACTTAATCATCACGACATCAGCCACTCATCATAAGGTCTGCGTGGCTGATGTCGTCATCGAAGTCGTGGATAAGCGTGATGGGGCACCTAACGGTATAAGGTGCGATTATCCAGTAAATTAATATCCGCCTGCTTTAATTTAAAATCCTCCAATGCCTGTTCGTTGGCATAAGGATACATGAGTGCGGTGGGATCGTCATGATGTCCGATGCTAAGTGCGTGACCCATCTCATGTGCCAACACGAGTCGCAACTCCTCTTTACTTTTAAATTCATACACTTCTATCTTAGTTCCATCAAACTGCCCTTTATGAAACTCTCTTGGCGTTAAGCGGATATTGGCATGGTCAATGACTTCATTCATGTACCCTACCTCATGGTTGATGTTATCCACCGCCGCATTAAACGCCTGCTGCGATGCACGATAACGCTCTATCTTGGCATTTAGCTGTTGTTGTCTGGTGAGTAGCTCATGCTCTTTTTGTAATAACTGCTGTCTTTGATGATTGTCATCGGTGCGTTGTAGCAAATACATGGTGTGGTCGTACTCTTGTTGCCACACGTTCAACGCCTGTTGCAGCTCGCTAAATTCATGGGTCAATTGCTGTCTTTGTACTTCTAGCTGCTGTGAGTTTCTTTGGTGACGCGACTGCATTTCACCAAGCTCATGTTGTATTTTTTGGCGGGTGTTGGTCTCTATCTGACGTTCATCATAGATGAGATTGATGGTCAATTTGGCGTCATCGTCATACACAAACCACTGCCGATTCGTACCCTCTTGCCAAATCATCGCCGCCTCATGAGCCAAAAGTACCACCTCATCACGGCTTAATCCAAAACGCTCATCCACCTGTCCGATACGGTAACGCACTCGCAAATCCGTAGGATGAATCAAGCGATGAGCTAAGCTATTATGGCGAACCTGTGGCTCAGTATGTGTTTGATGAGCAAAAAAACCAAGCACCATCATCAGACTCATCATGAGCATCAAGCGGACAACTTTCATGAACTCATACCATTTTCATAAAAATGGTGGGAAAACCCACCAGAACAACATAACCAATCATCAATCTAAGAGCTTAAAAAAATGCTCGCGATAATGACGCAATTCTCGGATAGAATCTCTGATGTCATCTAATGCCAAATGCGTCCCACCCTTTTGGTAGCCTTGGGCGACATCGGGTCGCCAGCGATAACACAGCTCTTTGACACTAGATACGTCCAAATTACGGTAATGAAAAAATGCCTCTAAGGTCGGCATCTGCCGTGCCAAAAAACGTCTGTCTTGACAAATAGAGTTACCGCACATGGGCGAGACCCCCTTATCCACCCATTTTGACAAAAATTCAATGGTCGCCGCCTCGGCTTCGGCTAAGGTCACGTTACTACGACGCACACGGTCAGTCAGACCTGAGGTGCGATGCTGACGCGTGCACCACTCATCCATGCCATTTAGCACCGTATCAGCCACTTTGATGGCAAACACAGGACCTTCGGCTAAAATGTTTAAATGGTCGTCAGTGACAATGGTGGCAATCTCAATGATGTCATCTTTTTGTGTGTCAAGCCCTGTCATTTCAAGATCTATCCAAATCAAGGCTTTTTTGGGTTTTTGGCTGGGCTTGGGGTGGGCGATATGAAGCTTGGTCATCATTTTTTCCATGGATAAAAGTAGTCATAAGTAAGTTATGGTAAAAAATCATTTAAGAAAAACCATCAAAAAATAATGCACTTCCTACAAAATGACGATTTATCAGGTTGGTTGATTTTAAGTTTGGCAAATCAAGGGATGTCAGCTAAGATGGTTGAATTTGGTAAGAGTTTTGGTACAAGATTTTTGGTACAAGAAAAACAATCAGTACATAACATGAAAATTTAGTGACATTCAAAGACATTAATGTATTTGGTAATAACTATGTGACAACACTCATCTGACAGCAAAAAGTATCCATGGCTTATTTTTTGACCACACCGTATTTACAGTCACTCATTTAACTAAAACGTTTGGGCTCTTCATCATAGACATGGGCATGATACTGTTTCATCTGACGCTCCATGACGGTGGCAATCGCCGCAGATATCATGTTCTGACCGATGCTGTGCAGCTGTTCTGCCCCCACCATGTCTCTGACTTTATCAGCAAAAGCAATGCTGACCAATGCCTCACTTGTCCCAACTTCTCTTAGTACCAACAAACCACTCTCTACTTCCACAAACTCCAAAAAAGCCTCTTTGGCGGTCATCTTACTGGGTTTGCTTTTTGATGATTTGGCAGTATTTTCCCCTGTCAAAATCCAAACAGGGTCAAGATTAAGTAGTTTGGCTAATTTATTCGCCGCTTGCGGTGAAATGCCCTGTTTTGCCCAACGAGAGACGGTCGTTGTGGTAACACCAAGCAAAGAGGCGACACCCTCCATGCTTTGACTGGATTTATCCAAAACACGTTGTAGGCTTGGGTGGATAGGGGTGGTTTTTTTCATGATAATTTCCGATAAATAAAGCATGAAGTGGGGTCTTTTTGTACATTTTCAACTCATCGCCAGTAACGTAACTTTGCGAGCATAAAGAGCAGCCCCACGAACATGCCCAAATAATATGCCATTTTTACATCAAAGCTGTCATCTCGGTATTTGAGGGGCATGCTCACCAGTGCCGTGCAGCTTGGGATAAGCAATAGATATAGCACCCAATTTTCCAAAACATGCAAGACACCCTGTACGGTATCACCCTCGCCATAGCGATATGCTGACAGACTCATGAGCATGATGATGACGATTAAGGTCAAAATCAAGCCTTTGGGCACATCTTTTGGGACAAAACGATCGGGCAGTATGTCTGAGAATTTCATTTAGCTGTATCGCCCCATGATGGTCAAAATCGCCACGCAAGATATCAAGAGTCCAAGCGTGATGGCGTTACGCGTTTGAATGTTTGCACCGCCAAATGCGTTTAGCAGTTTTGCACCACCTACGAATAAAGCAGGCACGACAATCATGAAAAACGACACCACAACAGACGCATGACGCAGTACAACCCCCACCTCATGACCTGCCAATAAGCGAAAGCCATAGCCCGCCAAAGCCAGTATCAGAGCAAATACCCCAAGTCCTATCGTCAGTCCAATAGGGACTAGGCTTGGGGCTTGCTGTATCTGTGGGGTCATCTTTACAGTTTTATCGGGGTGAGTCATTTTAGGGTCATGTGTTGTTAGATTATTTGTTAAAGTTATTTGTTAAAGTTATTCGTCAAAATTATGCGTTAGAGTTATGCGTTAAAGTTATTTGGCAAGGTAATCTGTTACGTTTGTTTGGCAAATACAGATTGGGAAAGCTCATGACGCATCTTATCAATAACCGCTTTATAATCGTCTTTACTAAAAATCGCTGACCCCGCCACGAACATATCCGCACCAGCATCGGCGATGGTGCGAATGTTATCAGGATTTACCCCGCCATCAATCTCCAAACGAACATCAAGCCCACGCTCATCTATCATCTGACGCACTTTGCGTACTTTATCTAGCGTCCCCTCAATGAACTTTTGACCGCCGAACCCCGGATTCACACTCATGATTAGGATTTGGTCAAGCTTATCGATGGTGTAATCCAAATAATGCAGTGGCGTAGCAGGATTGAACACCAAACCGCATTTGATGCCTGCGTCCTTAATGAGTGCCAAACTGCGATCCACATGCTCGCTCGCCTCTGGGTGAAAGGTGATGATGTCCGCCCCTGCCTTGATGAATGCCTCTATCATGCTGTCCACTGGCTTTACCATCAAATGCACATCTATCGGAGCGGTGATGCCGTAGTCCTTTAACGCCTGACAAATCATCGCCCCAAAGGTCAGATTGGGTACATAGTGGTTGTCCATGACATCAAAATGCACCACATCCGCCCCCGCCTCTAACACCGCTTTTGTGTCGTCGCCAAGACGAACAAAATCCGCTGACAAGATGGAGGGGGCGATGAGAAACTGTTTTTGGGGAAGGATTTTCATAGACAAGTATAGACAAGATAGACAAGTAAGCGGTTCATGTTCGGCTTATGATAACAGATTTTGCTTGATTTGAAAATAAAAACAAGCCAAAACTGATGTCTTGGCTTGTCTGTTTTGGTTTTTGTCAATGAGATGTTTGGCTTATTTTTTCTGATAAGCGACTTTTAGACCAACAGCATAGCCGTCATTGTCGTCAAACTCACCAACCACTGTGCCATTAGGTAATTTGGCGGTGGCATCACCGAACATGAAGTATTTCGCCCCAAGCGACACCGACCACTCTGGGGTCACGTTGTATTTGCCGCCCAGACCTAAGCTATAATAGCCCTCGATAGGACCAAGTGTACTTACAGGGTTGCCTGCACCGCTGTCATAGCCAACCGAACCTTGTACAGAGAGCTTGTCATTGAGCTTCTTGCCAAGTCCAATCTCTCCTGACCATTGGTCTTTATCATAGCTGACAATAGGTAGTGGCACGCCGTTGTTTACCAACGCTGTGGTATCGCCATATTGTGGTGGACGAATGTCAAAATCTGACCATGGCACATAACGCACTTTGGCAGTTAATAGCGTGGTGGGGTTTAGTCCTGTCTGAAAGTCTAGATTCCAAGACTCAGGCAAGGTCACATTAAAGTCACTGCGAGATCCTTGATAGCCCGTGGCGGGCACTGCCTCAAAAATAGAACGCTCATGCTCTATCTCGGAGCGGTAGGTCAAAGCCGCTTTTAGAGCAATCTCTGGCTTATGATACGCCACGCCTGCCACCCAACCATAGCCCATGTCTGCACCGAACTTGGCATCATAACCCCCCATGGCATTATAAGCAACACCACGCAGATGTACCTCACCTGTCAGACGCTGCATCTGTGGACCGCCATAGATTTGGAAGTTTTTATTCTCGCCCAGTTTCGCCCCCAGTAGTAAGGTGGCGTTCTGG
>JBHCFR010000134.1:0-5510 GCA_041801945.1 Moraxella sp.
ACAAAATAAAAAATCCCCATCTGAATGATGCCAAAGCCAAAACCGATGACCGCACTGATTTTCCAGATGAAGTTAATTTCTTTTTTGCCCACCCTTAGGAACATGTCCACCATGAGCTTACGGTCATTCTCCATACGCTTGACAATCATCGCACGCATGTCCACAAGCTCCTCCACATGAGCAGTCAAATCAATCACCAAAGACTTCATCACCACAGGCATCTCACTATGGGCATAGGCATAAATTCGCCGTCTGATGGCGTATGGTGTGTGCGTCCATAGGGCGTAATACCGCTCTAACATGATCTCATCAATCAAGCTCTCCAAGTTCTTATCCACCGTATTGGTGATGAACTCTGCCATCTCCAAAGGTTCCATCGCCTGCAAAAACTCATCAATGTTGCCAAGTTTTGATAAGGTCTGATCAACGATAACCCCTGAGATTTTGCCTGCTTTGGCAGGGACAATGCCTTGCCAACCCAAGCCTTGAAGTCCCCATGGCATACCACGCAGACGAATACCCCAAAACTTAATGGGGTGAAAGAGCATTTCTAGTGCCATCCACACATGTGCCCAAGTCACAAAGGCTGTCACAGGCGGAATGGTTAGCATGGCAATAAACTCAGGATGTTCGCTTAGTGCTTGCCAGATGGAGTTTAGCATAAAATGATGTCTTTAAAGATGGTTTGCAACAGCTGTCTGACTTGGGTCTACCCTACTTGATATTTGCCATCATCACCAATAAATCCCCCCGATTTTAAGAGCAACTTCAAGGAAGTATCGGTAGATGACATTAAACTACATCAGCGTCTTTGACGACAAATCAAGACATGGCTCTGATTAATTTAAGGCAAAAAATCAGTCAAACTTACTAAATGATTGCTATATTGTCAATAACATTATATGTGATAAATTGGGACACGCCCTAGCTAAAATTGATACATGCAAATGGCTAATTCTACCACAGTTTTGCCAAATTTACCAAAACGACAAAACGTGTGCTGCTCTGTCCTGCCATTTCTTAACGCCATTTTCTGCCTGAAAGATTTGTGTATTCTGAAAGATTTGTGTATCAAAGTAAAATTAAAGTAAACTTTTGCTCAGCAACTGATGTTTATTTTGAGCTTATGATTTGATAAATTTGAATAACAATTTTAAGATGTGTTATAATTAGAGCATATCTATCTGCTGATGATACTTGCTGATGATGCCCCAAGTTTTTCTTTATTTCTGTTTTGTCTTGCCAAACCTCAGATGACACCGATATCAGCCACCCTTGACTTCTTTGGACATCAAGAGTAGTTTGATGACAAAGTGGGCATCTTAGTGGACATCTTTGTCATCATTTCTTGATTTGATTTCTGCCATTACTATCCATGAATTCACCACGCACCAACGACTCTGACCTTAGTACTCGCATTTTTGTTCGGCGAGTGCTTATTGCCTCCTTGTTCGTGTTTTTGGGCATGGCGTTACTCTTTGCTCGTTATGGTTTTTTGCAAATCAACCAATACGACAAATACCAAATCGGTGCCGAGAACAACCGCATCAAGCTCATCTCCGACCCCCCCTCTCGTGGCTATATCTATGACCGCAATGGTGTTTTACTTGCCGATAACATCCCTGTCTTTACCGCTGTGATTACCCCTGATGAGATTGAGGATCCCAGACACACCCTAGAATTACTCATGCCAATTTTTGATTTGACCGAGGAAGAGGTTGCTGACATCTTAGCAAGAATCGGCGAATCAAAAAAAGATCCTGTTACCATTAAGATGGATCTTAGTGAAGAGCAGATTGCCAAATTTAGCGAAAGAAAGCCCTTTTTTCGTGGTGTCAGCATTCAGACCAAGCTGACACGAGTCTACCCTCATGACGAACTGTTCGCCCATGTGATTGGCTATGTCGGACGCATCAATGACAAGGAAGCGAAGAAAATTGCCGAAGATGAGCACAAAAAGGCACTTTACGCTGGCACGGATTTGATTGGCAAAATCGGCATTGAAGCCCAATATGAAGAAGTCTTACTGGGCAAACCGGGCTATCAGTCGGTTGAGGCGAATGCTCATGGCGACATTTTAAGAAAGCTTGACACCAAACCTCCTGTGGCGGGTAACGATTTGTATCTTAGCCTGGACTATGGACTACAAATGGCTGCCCAAAGACAACTGGCAGGACGACGTGGGGCGATTGTGGCACTTGACCCTCAAAATGGTGATGTCCTCGCCTTTGTCTCTAATCCCAGCTACGACCCCAATCCTTTTGTTTCTGGTATTTCTAGCAAAGAATACAGCATGCTAAGAGATGGCATTGACCAACCTTTGTACAACCGTGCCTTACAAGGGCTGTATCCACCCGCCTCCACCATTAAACCTTTTGAGAGCATGGGGTTTTTGCATTATGGCATCATGGGGTGGGATGACACCATTTTTGACCCCGGTTATTTTAGCCTACCAGGAGACAGTCACCGCTTTCGTGATTGGAAAAAAGGCGGTCACGGCACGGTGAACATGAGTAAATCCATCATCATGTCAGTGGATACTTATTACTATAAAAACGCTCATCGCATGGGCATTGACAAACTGCATGACTGGATGAGCAGCTTTGGCTTTGGCAAAAAAACAGGGATTGACCTACCCAACGAAAAGGGAGGCATCATGCCATCGCCCAAATGGAAAATGGACACCTATGGCAAAGAATGGTTACCGGGTGAGACCATCTCTGTCTCCATCGGTCAAGGTGCGTTTTTGGCAAGCCCTTTGCAAGTTGCTAATGCCACTGCCATGACCGCCATCAAAGGCAAGCATCTGACCCCTCATTTACTCAAACGCTCCGAAGGAGAGGCACCTGTTTCTATCATTACCAAGCCTGATGGCATCATTCCCTTTAATGGCAAAGCATCAGACTGGGACAGAATGCATACCGCCATGGAAGATACGGTCAAACGAGGCACCGCCAAGAGCATTTATACCTCTCGCTATCGCATGGCGGGCAAAACAGGTACAGCACAGGTCAAATCCATCGCCCAAGGCAAAAGCTATAACAAAGCAGCCCTAAATTCACGTCACTGGGATCATGCATGGTTTACAGGGTTCGCTCCTGTGGACGACCCACAGATTGCCATTGCTGTCATTGTAGAAAACGGTGGTGGCGGTGGTAAAGTTGCCGCACCGATTGGACGTGCGTTATTTGATTATTGGCTTTTAGAACGTGAAACCAACCCGATTTTGCCACCCAGCGAAGAGGAGCTTGTCAAAATCCGATCCGAAAAACGTGCCGCCATCCAAGCCAAAATTGATAAAGCAGAAGCTGAAAAAATCAGAAAAAATGCCGAAGAGGCAAATAAGGCATCGCAAGAAACCGCAAAGCAGACAAATTAATCTCCTAGCTCAAAGACTAATGGCAAAGCACCTCACACCCAAACTGTCCACCAAAGCCACCAATCAAGTCCGCATTATCGGTGGACGCTTTAAGAGACGGAGCATCAGTTTTGTGGAGGCAGAGGGTCTTAGACCCACGCCAGATAGATTGCGAGAGACCCTTTTTAACTGGCTGATGTCAGACATTCACGGTGCTCGGGTGCTTGATACGTGTGCAGGTTCAGGCGTTCTTGGCTTTGAGGCGTTGTCTCGTGGGGCTTGCCATGTCACTTTCATTGAGCCAAATAAACCTCAAGCACAGCTCTTAGAGCATCATGCCGACATCCTAAAACTGACCCGTGATGAGCTATCCATCATCAATAGCACCGCCGAGCACGCCCTACCCACACTGCGCACTGCCTTTGATGTTATTTTTATTGACCCTCCCTACGCTCTTGACATCTGGGGTGACATCCTCTCTGCCATCATCAGCCATCAATTATGCCATGCCGACACACTTTTTTATATAGAAAGTAACGGCTTGCTTGAAGAGATTGTAGAGCCCTTTTCGGTCTCCTTATTAAAAAGCACCAAAATCGGACAGGTGCATGCAGGGATATTTAAAATACCCCCTCACAGCCTCTAAAATATCTTGACAGCCTCTTAAAATATCCTTGCTTTCTTGCTCAGTTTTGGCTATAATAGCCGCTGTTTTTTGAGAGCCCTTCGTTTCCCAACTCACAAAGCAAATAGAATCAAGCCTGTGGGCGTTTTTTATTTGTTCACTCTCAAACTCAACTAAATAGGTTTTATATGACTACTACTATCAGTGCCAAACCCGCTGAAGTTGTACATGACTGGTATGTCGTGGACGCTGAAGGTAAAACATTGGGTCGCCTAGCGAGCGAAATCGCTTCTCGTCTACGTGGCAAACACAAGCCATCGTACACCCCTCACGTTGATACTGGTGATTATATCATCGTCATCAATGCTGACAAAATTGCCGTTACTGGCAAAAAAGCTCAGGATAAAAAATATTATCGCCATACAGGCTATCCAGGCGGCATCAAAGAAACCAACTTCACCAAGTTGCTTGCTCATAAGCCAGAAGATGTGCTACACAAAGCAGTCAAAGGCATGTTGCCAAAAGGTCCATTGGGCTATGCGATGATTAAAAAGCTAAAACTGTACGCAGGTACAGAACATCCCCATGCCGCCCAGCAGCCACAAGTTTTAGACATCTAAGGAGATAAACATGGAAAAAAATTATGGTACAGGTCGCCGCAAGACTTCTACTGCCCGTGTTTTCTTGTCTAAGGGCACTGGCAACATCATCATCAATGGCAAAACGCTAGATGAATACTTTGGTCGTGAGACTTCTCGCATGGTTGTACGTCAGCCCCTAGAACTGCTAGAATCTGCCGACAAATACGATCTTTACATCACCGTTACTGGTGGTGGTGCAAGCGGTCAAGCAGGTGCAATCCGTCATGGCATCACTCGTGCCTTGATTGAGTCTGATGAAACGCTAAAACCTGCCCTAAAAGCTGCTGGTTTTGTGACTCGTGACGCTCGTGAAGTTGAACGTAAAAAATTGGGTCTACGCAAAGCACGTCGTCGTCCACAATTCTCAAAGCGTTAATGACACCTCCCCAAAAGAACTCTCGTTTATTCGGGAGTTTTTTTATGGCTATTTTTTGGATTGTTTTTACAGCCTGTCATTTGCTTGACCTTTTGAGGTGATATCAGCCCAATAAATCTAGGGGATCATCATTTGACTTATGAATCATGTCACCATTTTAATGAAAAAACCATCGTTTAAGCCAAGCTCATCATCATGATTCCATCGTTTGATTCACTGATAAAATTTTACATATATTTACATAAATTAACAAATAAACTTGACTATTGGCGTAGGAATTGTATAAATTTTATGCAATGTCTAAATTTTTTGTAAATTCATGACAATTTTTAAGGATTTTTTTCACAACTTTGTAAAAGAGTGATTTATTTTATTACAAAAATAGCTTAAAATAGTCATGTTTAGAAAAATAGGCACAGCAAATGTGGTTTTTTGATGAAATTGTTTTATCATAGCCACACACCCAGCATGGGATAATCCCCATCATTTTCTGGAGGAAGTTTTAATGAG
>JBHCFR010000135.1:0-6792 GCA_041801945.1 Moraxella sp.
ACGAACATATTCCACCGATCTTGGCGGATCTACCTTACCCACTTGATAAGCACCGCTGCCCATGAGTGGCGTCAGTGAGACTTCGTGAAATCTTTTTTTGACGTCTTTTTTGGCAAATATGGGCATGAGTGCCACATTGGCATACAGATTTGAATCAGCCGATGGGTGAAAGACAAACAGAACCCGATGGTCATCTAACACCAAAATACGTTCAATACCCATCAAAAACCCCCGCCAGCTCATGAGCCCCTCTTTTAAAATCATCTCAAACGTTGCCTGAACATCATGAGCCCGAACTGACGTCCCATCCCAAAATCTGGCGTTGGGGTTAAGATGATAAATGACCCAGCTCGTGTCTTTTGGGTCATATGTAACCGCCCGAGCAAGCTGCGGATACATGACAAATGACTCATCTAGCGACCCTGTCATCAGCGTATCATAGAGATAAAACACCCCTGAGGCAGGCTCTCCTTTGTCAATAAAAGGGTTTAGACTGTTAAAGCCGCCTTTGGCACTCATGATAAGACTGCCTCCCTTGGGGGCGTTAGGGTTGGCATAAGGCAGATGTGTCGCCTGAGCATGATTTGCCTGATTTTTGATTGCCAATGTCGTCTGTGTTACCACGCTTTTGGCGGACAAATTCGGCAGCTTTTCATCCACTGTTTGGGTCGGGTCATTGTGCAGGACTGATGTATGTTGGGGGTTGTTCGTGTTGGCAGAAAGGGGCGTCACCGATGATGACTGTTTTTGAGCCAAGGGAGGATTGGACGCCTCTTTGTGGCTGATGGTCAAGATGACAGGCACGACAACAGCCAAGATAACTACTAGCACCAACAACACGACTTTATGATTCATTGAACGCACCCAATCATAGAGCACGCCCATGCTGCCACAGCTTGCACCTTTTTGTGCTTTTCATGGCAATCGCCCGATATCGGCATGCCCCATCATCATGTTATCATGCCTGAGTTTTTTCAAAGGTTTTCATGAAATCTGTTAATGCCTGTACTTGCTCTAAGGTGATGGCGTTGTAGATGCTTGCTCGCATACCGTCCACCACGCGATGACCTTTTAAGTTCAACAGCCCCGCCTCTTTGGACTGCTCTAAAAACAGCTTATCTAGCTCGCTATCCGCCAAGGTAAATGGCACGTTCATGATGGAGCGGTATGTTGGATTGACGTGATTGTGGTAAAAGTCAGAATCATCAATCGCTTGATAGAGTAATTGGGCTTTGGCGCGGTTGATTTTAGCCATCGCCTCCACGCCGCCCTGATCAAGCAGCCACTCAAAGACCAGACCAGACAGATACCACGCAAACGTCGAAGGCGTGTTTAGCATGCTGTCATTATCCGCTTGATTTTTGTAATTTAAAATGGCAGGGCACCACGCACTTGCCTGCTCCATCAAATCTTTACGGACGATGACGATGGTCAAACCCGCAGGCCCAATGTTTTTTTGTGCTCCTGCATAAATAAGCCCAAAGTCATTGACATTAATGGGCTCGGACAAGATACAAGAGGACAAATCCGCCACAATCGGGGCATCCACTTTGGGTGTCTCAAAGATTTGTACACCATGAATGGTCTCATTGGCACAGTAATGAAAATAAGAGGCTTTATCGGATAGCTGCCAAGTGTCAAAGGCAGGAACATCTCTGCCATCTCCTTGGGCGACCAGATTGATTGTGCCAAGACCCAGTGCTTGATAACGCTTGGCTTCTTTATGGGCTTTTTCTGACCACGCGCCTGTAATCAGATAGTCCGCTGTGCCACCATTTAGCAGGTTTAGCACCACCGCCGAAAACTGCAACGCCGCTCCGCCTTGCAAAAACAGTACGGCATAATCATCAGAAACCCCCATCAGCGTGCGTAAATCTTGCTCCGCTTTGGTGGCGATTTCAATGTAATCAGCACTGCGATGGCTGATTTCCATCACGGACACGCCCTTACCACGCCAATCAAGCAGCTCCGACTGAGCTCTTAGCAGTACTTCGGTGGGCATACTGGCAGGACCAGCACAAAAATTAGCAAGACGATTCATGACTACCCTTTAATTTGAAAAACAAGAAATCGCCATTGTAGCAGATTTTTTGTGATTTTTTAAGGATAATGTGAACATGATGGTAGGTTCAGCTTAGCACTTGTTGCCAAAGCGTTTTTTTCAATGACTTATCTTGTAACATCTGTCCAATCGTGGGCAGCTGTGCCGATGGGGTGGCGTTTGTTATATGAGTGTGAATGCCTGTTGGGGTGTCCGTCAAAAACACCACTTGTACCAGCTGTGATGTGTTCTCGCTCATGCTCATGCCGATGACAAAGCCATCAAAGGTGTATTGAGCAGGGTTTAGTGCCGCATCTAAGCGAAACTCATTTTTGATCAGCGGATAATGAATCTCGCGATAAAAACAGGTGATTGACTGCAACACTGATTGGCTGCTTAGGGCATTTTTTAGTGATTGCCACAGCGACTGCTCATCACGGCTCATCGTCAGCATATCCACCATCAGCACCCACCGCCCGAACCTGACGCCCTGTAAGAAGAACTTTGTTTCTGCCTGACCATAAGATGAATCTGCTGATGGCGTTTCATGTACGCTTATCACTGGCTTAACTGGCTTATCTTGCTCAGTTGGTTTAGTTGGCTCAATTGGCTTAGCTAGTTGGATAGACTCATGAACTCCCTTCACCCTTTTGGCGGGGTTATGATTTGGTTCATGCTGATTAAGAATTGACTCTGAGGCAATGCTCTTTGGCACATCAGAGGGCTTGGGGGAATCATCGGTGTACTCTGATACACTTGTTAACGACGGCTGTGCAGGCGTGTCAATGGACTGTCTGGGGGCAAATAAATGTTCAAGACGTGGGTTAGCATGCAGACGATCAATGGCGAGTGGCAAGGTGATGAGGTGATTTTTGTGTGCTTTTGGCTGTCTTTTTACCCACAAAGGCACCTCTACCAATGCTAGGATATGACGGTTTTGGATGATTTTTGGGGGGAGTTTGGGTGTGGTGCTCATCGGTCAAGGGTTGTTTTTTATTTTACTGGTGCATGATTAATGCATCATTTGGGCACCAGTATTGATGTAAGGTTAATAATATCTCATGGTCACGCTCACACAACATGCCGTCACTTAATAAGGCGGTATGTAGTGTATCAATATATCGTTTTGCCGTCAATGAATTTTTGCCCTGATATTTTTGTAATAACAACGCCATGTCTATAACACCAAATGACTGTATGATGACCATCATCTGATGTAAATCTGACTCATCGATGACGACATAATGATTAATCAGTCTGATTAAACGGCAGATGGTGGCAATGCCTTTGTCTTGTTTGTCTTGATTATCATCTTCATAATGAGCAGTCACCATATAAATCATTAAATTTATCATTACCCATTCATTCATCTCAATGCTGTATTTATGATGTATGAAATTTAATTTTTTATATAAAGGCGTATCAGCAAAATCACGATGATAAAAAACGGATAATAAACGATATAGATGAACGCCCTTCCATAAGACAGAGAGCCCCTGTTGAGTGTTATTTTTATGATGACCATGGATAAAACTCATCAATTGTAGATAGTCTCGTTGCAAGCCTTCTTTTTTATTGTCATGTTTGATGTCTTGATTTAGGCGTTGATACATAATCAATAACAACCCATTATCAATACGCCTATCCATATTTGCCACTGTTTTTAATAATTCTTTGGGTATGTTTATGATGTGATTTTTATCTGGCTCTTTTTTTAAAGAAAAGACATCATTTAAATCAATCTGATGATTGACCAAAATTCCCTGACTGTCATGACAAAAAATAATGGCATACCACAATAAAAATAATTCTGACATCTCACTTTTGACATCATCATTTCTTAAATAACGGTCAATCATCAGTGGCAAAGTCATGTTTTTGACATGATTCATGTTCACATAAGTGATGTTTTTTAGCTCATGATCGGCTCTGGCTTGTTGTGGGTAGATTATCTCATCTGTGGCATCCCTATTATCCCACGTATCCTCCACCACCAATCGTCCATTGATGACTTTATCATAAGATATTTGCAGCTCATGCTGATAGACAGGGACAGGGATAGGGACAGAGATGGGGTCCGTGTTTTCATGAATGGGCTCATGATGGTTTGTCATGTCTGCCTGATTAAGCGTCACAAATTCTAGCGTTTTATAATCACTTACCGCTCCTCTTTTATGAAAGTCCACGAGCATCATTTTGTCATGGGTGTTTTGCAAGACACTGATATCCAAATCCTGTATTGCCATTTTGCCAAACTCATCGTATTGGTGCGTATTTAGTGCTTTTATGCGTTCTTGATGGCTTGGGTGCGTCCGACCCATTTGCCCCATTCTCTCACGCCAGTTTAATGGCGCATGAACCTCTTGTGGGTTTAAAAAGAAAAAATAACTCAAATGCGTGGTATAGCGTTTTTGGGTGCGTGCCAAATAAGGGGTGCGTTCTAATGTTTGCAAAAGCTCTGCCACGCCATGACTTCTGGTTAATTGTACTGAGGTGGCATCCGCCAAAAACTCTCGCTGCTGATTAAAATGCTGCTTTATCCATTCACTGCTGACCATCCCCAAAAATCCAAGCAAGCGAATGATTAATGACAAAAACTCCACCCACAACCTGCCAGAGTCTGTCACGACCACATATTCTCTTTGCTGCACGTCATCATACTGATATCGTTTGACTTTGGGTTTTTGTCGCCATTTTGATAACCACTTCAAACCATCAGCAAGATCATAAAGCCATGATAATCCTGACATTAACACATACATTTGCACATTTAATTTGGCATCGCCATGTAGGATATGTCCATATTCATGACCGATGAGCCCATATAGGCTTTCATTATCCAAATCCAATGCCCCTTTACTGACCACCAAAGCCATGTTGGTATGATTCATCCCCGCCACAAAGGCATTGACCCCTTTTTCATTCATGACATAAAGTTTTGGTAAAGTGATGTTTGCGGCGATGGCAAGCTGCTCGGCAAATTCATAATAACGCCGATAAGCAGGCTCAAAGTCTTTGATTTCTTTGGCGTACATCACTTGATGTTTTCTTGTGGGATGATTGGCAAAGGAATTAATACCAGGCATATCCACGCCAGAGGTGTTGATGAATAATCTGGTCACTTCAAGATCTTTTAACAAGAAATTCTCGTCATGAATGATTTTATTATACTGATACAGCACACTGATGATAAAATAACTAGGAACAAGAATCAGTATCCAGAACCAAGTAAATCCCGTCAAGCTGCCAAATATCACCCACCATATTATCATCAAAAACAACAAAGCAAATGCGACATGAACCATCATTGCCATGACAAATAACGCATATAACACCATGCTATTTTTCTTATAGCGGCGTTGCAACTCAAAAAAGTTCTGGTAAACTCGCTTTGGCATATATCACAAATAATCACTGGCTCACATAGAGCATGGTCTTAGAAATATCAGAGTTTAAATTGGAAATTAAAATATAAAGTCGGTCACAAGCATTAAAACAGACCATGCTTTTTTGGGAAAAAAATAAATCAAAATCTGGCTAAATGATTGTCAAATGTCATTGATAATGTCATTGATAATGTTATTGTTAAATATCAATAACATTAATCTGTATGGGTATGCCCTAGCTTCATGTTCTAGTCTAAGGCGATTTTTGGTGGCACGTCAATGATAGACTTATCGGCAAATTCTAAGGGGGGCACAGCCAAAAACCCAAACCAATTTGCCACAAGGTTATTTGGGAAGCTCTCTCTTTGGTTATTATAAAACATCACGCTGTCATTATAGAACTGACGGGCAAAACCAATGCGATTTTCGGTATTTTTGATTTCATCGGAGAGATCTTTTAGGGCAGAATCCGCCTTTAATTCAGGATAGTTCTCCACCACCGCATAAAAGCTGGATAACGCTTTTGATAAATTAGTTTCATCATTGGCCAATTTGGCAAACCCTCTTTGAACCCCTTCATCGTTAAAATTTAAATTTTTAAGAGCATCAAGTCCACTTTGGGCGACATTTCTTGCCTGTGTTACCGCCGTCAAGACTTGCTCTTCATGAGTCATATAACGTTTGGCGACACTCACAAGATTTGGGATTAAATCATGGCGACGTTTTAGCTGAACATCTATTTGTGCCAGCCCATTAGCCACCTGATTTCTAAGACGAATCAGCGAATTATACACCATCACCAAAAAAGCAATGATAATCACCAATAACACCACGATGACAATGACCGCCATCTATCACTCCTTAACCTATGAAATTTGAATATCCAACAAAATTTTGCTGTTAAAACTAATCAAGATGAATTAAAATAACACCTCAAACCACTTGATGTTTGCTGACAGCGATTCACTTTGACTAAATATCCTGTTAATTTATCACGTTTGTTACAGTATTGGCAAGTCATCATCCGCTTTATGGCAGCCTATAACCCAAATCAACACGCTTCACCTCTTAAAAACTAAAAAGCATCAACGACCAGCCATGAGAGAACAACAATACCGATTTTCACGTCAAAGCCATCACTTTATTGGGCGAGATTTACAGCCAAGTGTCTGGCAACGCATCCATATAGATCCATGGCTAACCTTGATTTTATTTAGCATTTGCTTTGTGGGTTTGACAGTGCTATATAGTGCCTCTACGCAAAACATGTCTATGGTAATCAAACAAATGATCAGCTATGGCATCGCTTTTGTGGTCATGGCAGTCATGACTCAAATTCCACCGACTTTTTATCGTACGCTGAGT
>JBHCFR010000136.1:0-10442 GCA_041801945.1 Moraxella sp.
AAGTAAAGTAAAGTAAAGTAAAGTAAAATTATTGTAACAATAGATTCCCCAATACAATTGAATTGGATTAAAGTCCCTTATGAGTGACCACGTATGGCTGTTTGATAATTAAAGTGATGATTTTATCAGTTTATCTCTTGTCTTTACTCTACTTCCTTCGCTCTCTGCCGAATCTAATCTAAATCACGCGGCTAAATCGCCCTGTGTGTTTTTGATTGAGGTATTCGTCAAACACCATCGCCACGTTTCGCCCCAGTATCCGCCCTTTGGGCAAAATTTGTACGCCTTCATCGTGGATGGAAACAAGCCCATCCTGCTCCATTTGGCGTAGGTTCATGAGTTCATCGGCAAAATAAGTGCGAGAGTCAATGCCAAAGCGTGCATCCACGTCAGCAAAATCCAAGCGATCATGGCATAGCAGGTTCATGATGACATGACGACGCAGTTTATCCTTGTCCTCTGCCTTGATGTGTTTGATGGCAGGCAGAGTATTGGCGTTGATGCGTGATTGGTAGTCGGTCAGATCGGTGGGGTTTTGTAGCAGATGTTCGCCAATCTGACTGATGCTGCTCACCCCAAAGGCAAGCAGGTCGCATTCGCCTAGGATGGCATAGCCTTGAAAGTTACGATGCAGTTTGCCCGTGCGTTGTGCCAGTGCCATCTCATCATCAGGACGAGCAAAATGGTCAATGCCGATGTATTGATAGCCTGCCTGCGTCAGTGCCCTGATGGCGTTGCCAAACATGGCAAGTTTATCAGCAGGGCTTGGCAGGTCCTGCTCTTTGATACGCACTTGGGCGGCAAATCGCTCTGGCAGGTGAGCATAATTAAACACCGACAAACGGTCGGGATTGAGAGCGATGATTTTGGTGACGGTTCTCTCCATGCTCTGGATGCTCTGATGGGGCAGACCATAAATCAAATCAATGTTAATAGAGCCAAAACCAAGTTGTCTGGCTTCATGCATCACCGACGCCACCAACGCCTCAGGCTGCACTCGATTGACTGCGATTTGCACTTTTTCGTCCAAATCTTGCACGCCAAAGGACAGGCGATTCACCCCCAGCCCTCTTAGAATGGCAAGCGTGTCATCACGAAGCTCTCTTGGATCAATTTCCACCGAGTAGTCGCCATCATCGGCAAAGTCAAACTCGTGTTGCAAAAACTGCCACAACGCCACCAGTTCATCATCACTTAAAAAAGTGGGCGTACCACCGCCAAGATGGACTTGCTTGACCAAAGGGTTGCCTTGGAGTAGGGATTTTTTGTGGCGGATTTCTCTAAATAGATAATCCAAATAATCGCCTGCGTCGCTGTTTTTCTTGGTGATGATTTTATTGCAGCCGCAGTAATAGCACAGATGACGACAAAAAGGAATGTGAAGGTACAAAGAGATAGGCACGGCAGGGTCTTTTTGGCGTAAAATCATCTCTTCTGTGCCCTGAGCGATGGGGCGAAATTCAAGTGCGGTGGGGTAGGACGTGTAGCGAGGACCTTGACGGTTATACTTTTGGATGAGGGTTTCATCAAAGCTGACACTAAAAGGCGAATCAAAACTCATGGCGATGCAACTCACGAACGGACAGAGGATGTTATTAAACGTACTTGATTGGGTGTTAAAGCGATTTTAATGACATGGCATATCAATTTGATGGCATGGCACATTTAAGGCAGCTTGGGATGCGACAATCGCCCTAAGCTGCCTGATGGTCATCGTCCCACCACATCAACGATGTTTAGGTCAAATCCAGAGAGGTTAAATTTGGCTGAGCTTGATAAGAGTCTCATGTCTTTGACCCCAAGCTGTTTTAGAATCTGTGCCCCCACGCCAATGGTGCGATAGGGCTCACTGCTCTCATGAATGCTGATGTTGGACTGACATTTATCAAGTGCATCACTCACATTGACCGCTCTGCCGCCATCTATCCACACAAACACGCCTTGCTCGCTTTGTCCGATGGTTGCCAGTGCCGATCGAATGTCCCAACTTTGCTTGTTTTTGCTAAAACCAAATAAGTCCTTTAAAGGGTCTAGGGCGTGCACACGTACAGTTGCCACGCCCGCCTTGGGATCGCCTTTGACAAGGGCAATGTGTGTCTCATCGGCACCATATTCCCTAAAACGATAAAGGCGAAATTCACCAAATTCGCTATGAAAATCTCGCTCATCAATAATCTCAACCGTCTGTTCGTGAATCATGCGATAGTGAATCAAATCAGCGATGGTGCCGATTTTTAGCCCATGCTCTTTGGCAAAGGCTTCTAAATCATCACGGCGTGCCATCTCTCCATCTGGCTTGATGATCTCACAAATCACCGCCGCAGGCTCTAACCCTGCTAAGCGTGCCAAGTCGCAGCCTGCCTCGGTATGACCTGCCCGATGTAGTACGCCGCCTTGTCTTGCCATGATGGGAAAGATGTGTCCGGGCTGAACGATGTCTGTGGGTTTGGCAAAGGGGGCGACCGCCGCTTGCACGGTTCTGGCACGATCCGCCGCCGAGATGCCCGTGGTGACGCCTTCACTGGCTTCAATGGATAAGGTAAAATTGGTGCTAAACTTCGCCCCATTTTTGTCACTCATGAGGGGCAACTCTAACTGGCGGCAGCGTGCCTCGGATAAGGTCAAGCACACCAATCCACGAGCATGGGTAATCATAAAGTTAATGTCGGAGGGCTTGACATGAACGGCTGCCATGACGATGTCCCCTTCATTTTCACGGTCTTCATCATCCATTAAGATGACCATTTTACCTGCCTTGATGTCAGCAATGATTTCTTCGATGGTGTTTAGAGTGCTTGTCATGGGACTGCCTATATGATGCCAAAATTATAGGCTAGATGAGGGCGGATTTAGAAGATTAAAGAGAAAGGGGGAAATAATTTGGGTAAAATAGGCTATTTAACATGACTGACATGGCTAAGATGTCTCATGTTTGGAGGGTGGATTTAGGTTGTGTTATCTGACCCTCGTTTTTGATGGTCATTGACATGGACGGATTGGGCAGAGTTGATTGGGTAAGACTAGATAAATGAGGTTGATTGGCAAAAGATAAAGAGAGACCGCCATTTTGCCGCTTGCCGATTTTAAAAAAGCATTTCATCATCTGCCAGATTTTGTTACAATAACCCCCAACCCATCAGCATGAGACGCCATGAGCAAAACTCGCGCCATCAAGCCTCGCCTGCCTTCTTTGACAACCACCGACACCGACCCTGATTTTTTGACAGAGTTTCGCATCAGTATGCTCGCTCGCGGGCTTGCCACGCGTACGCGTAACGCATACCTTAGAGATCTGCGTCTGTGCATGGCGAGCAGTGAGCGACCCTTACCCCAGTGGCAGGAGACGGATGTTGCAAAGTGCTTGGTGTCGCTACAACATCAAGAAAAATCACCACGGACGCAGGTGCGTGTTTTGGCAAGTTTACGTCAGTTTTTCTTGTGGCAAGTCGGCGAGGGCATGCGAGAGGATAACCCTTGTGAGCACATCAAAAACCCCAAAACCGACAAGCCCCTGCCCAAAACCTTGTCCGAAGATGACATCACCAGATTGCTTGATGTGCCTGATTTGACAACCATCTTAGGACGGCGAGATAAAGCCATGTTAGAGGTCATGTACGCCTGTGGTCTGCGTGTCTCAGAGCTGGTCAATCTGTCATTGGATGAGTTAAATCTAAATGCAGGCTGGCTACAAGTCACCGGCAAGGGTGAGAAAACCAGACTGATTCCACTGGGTGAGTATGCACTAAATGCCCTAGAAGACTATCTTGCTCGCCGTCATGAGCTCGTCGCAGGCAAGAGTGGTAAGCTAGGGTCGGGGATGTGTCAAGCGGTGTTCTTGACCGAACAAGGTGGCTACATGACACGGCACAACTTTTGGCATTTGATAAAAAAATACGCACTGTTGGCAGACATCAAGACCGACATCTCACCGCACACGCTTCGCCATGCCTTCGCCACGCATCTGCTCAATCACGGGGCGGATCTGCGTAGTGTTCAGCTACTGCTTGGACACAGCGACTTATCTACCACACAGATATACACGCATGTCGCCACGGCACGCTTGCAGGCGTTACACGAAGAGCATCACCCCAGAGGCTAATATAAGCAGCTAATCTAAATGGCTAAGCTAAATGATTAATCTAAATGCCTAACTCGTCAAATCTCTTGGGGCTGACTGCCGTCATACAGGGCTCGCACCACTTGTCCGATAGTGCCAATCCCCTTTTGTAATATCTCATCCGACTGGGCAATGCTCATGCGAATGCACTCATGAGCGTGCTTAAAGTCGCTCGTGTCAATACCCACAAAAAAATGCTCGCCAGCGATGATGAGCGTGCCTTGTGCTTTTAATAATTCATAGAGCTGTTGTGTGCTAATGGGCAAATCTTCAAACCAAATCCACAAAAATATCGCCCCCTCAGGCTTGTGAATTTTCACCTTGGGATAATCTGCAAATTCTTGTTTGAGAAGTGCGATGGCGGTGTGAGCCTGCTGTAAATAAAAGGGGCGAATGTCGTTTAAAGATAATGTTTTGATGGCATCGCTGGTCAGCAGGGAGGTGGCGATGCTGGCACCAAAGCGATTTGGGGCTAGATTGATGATGGCATTGAGACTGCTGATGGTCTTGATGACATCAGGACTAGCAAGCACAATGCCAGTTCTCACCCCTGCCAGACCCACTTTGGATAAGCTAAAACACAAAATCATGTTCTCATGCCATGTAAGCGTGGTCTGTGTGTGAATGATGTTCGGAAAAGGCATGCCATAAGCATTATCAATGATGAGAGGAATGTCATACTGCCTAGCGATGTGATCCAATCTTGCCATTTCATCATCGGTCAAGACATTGCCGGTCGGATTGGTCGGGCGTGAGCAGCAGATGGCACCGATTTGGCGACTCTTTAACTTAGGCAAATTCTCCAAGGCGTCAAAGTCCACCCTGTATTTAAAAAACCCCTCTTGACCATCATAATCACACTGATCAATACAAGGTTTGATGGCGATAAAATGATTGGCACTGACATGAGCATCGGCATAACCGATGTATTCAGGGGCAAGAGGCAATAAAATGGACTTATCAATCGTGCCGCCCAGCCCATCATCAAAAGTGCCACCAAATAGATTGAACAGATAGAAAAAGGCATTTTGGGAGCCGTTGGTCAGGGCAATGTTCTCTTTGGTGATGCCCCAGTCATAATGGCGATTAAAAAAATCCACCAAAGCACCAATGAGCTTGGCGTCCCCTTGCGGTGTGGAATAATTACAGGCACTCTCTAAGAGGATATTTTTTGTCAAGTCATCATGCAGGATGCTTCTGAGTACATCCAGATAGACACGATTGACCGACTCAATATAAGCAGGGTTGCCCCCACCAAGCATATTGACAGGCTCATCACTATTTAGGGCATTACCCAAATCATCCATGAGCTGTAATATGCCGCTGTTTTGGGTGAATTTTTTGCCAAATTGTGAGATGTTCATGTCATGATTCCAAAATAAAAAAAGCGTATTTTAGCATTTTTGGGCAATACTGTGTTGTTGGCGTGATTTTGGGGGGTGGATTGGGTTATAATACCAATGCGTTGATTACTCTATGATTAGGATAACCCATGACTACCACCTTAGCCGAATTACAACAAAAAGCCAAATCTTGGCGAGATGACATCACCTTTACCCAAGACGTTTTGGGCAAGCCTTTGATGTTTCGTACCACTTGGGGGATTTTTAGTCCAGAGAAGCTAGATGATGGCAGTCTGATGCTGCTTGACTATGTGGATTTTAAAGAAGATGATAACAGCATTGACTTGGGCTGTGGCTACGGTGTGCTTGGCATGACAGCCGCTCGTGAATGCCCAAAGGGTCAGCACCTACTCATAGATAAGGACTTTGTGGCGGTGGAATACGCCAAAATTAACTGCCAAAAAAACCATCTGACCAACACGCATGTTCAGCTCTCCAACGGCTTTAATCATGTGGATAAAGCTTATAAGTTTAGTCTGGTCATGAGTAATCTGCCTGCCAAAGCGAGCAAAGAGCAGCACTATCTGTATCTGATAGATGCCTACGAACGCATGGAGGTTGGCGGGCGGTTTTATGTCGTGACCATCAATGGGCTTCGGGACTTTATGAAACGCTCATTTCATGAAGTCTTTGGCAATGCCGACAAAATCAAGCAGGGAAAAACGTATACAGTCACATTGGCGGTTAAAGAGTAAAGAGCTGATGACAGCGGCACCCAACTGACACGATAGTGATACCACAAGAGTCATGCAAGCTAAGGAGCACACATGAACTGGACACAGCTACTTTGTACTGACCGCCTAAAAGGTCGGGGCGATGACATCATGGTCATACCAAGTCGTGTGGTCAATGATGGCGTACGCAGTGATTTTCACGCTGATTATGATCGGGTGGTATTTTCCAGCAGTTTTAGAAAACTTGGACGCAAAACCCAAGTTCACCCCTTTGCCAAATCCGACCACACGCACAACCGACTGACCCACAGTGTGGAGGTGGCAAGCGTGGGGCGAAGCTTGGGTAACAGTGTGGGCTTAGGGCTTGCCCAAAGAGGACTGCTGCCTGCCCACATCACCGCAGGAGATATTGGCACGCTGGTGCAGGTGGCGTGTTTGGCACATGATTTGGGCAATCCACCTTTTGGGCATACAGGCGAGGAGGCACTAAGAGAGTGGTTTAGGACGAACAGCCATTATCTGCAATCGCTTGACCCAAAAGAGAGGGCGGACATTACCACCTATGAGGGCAATGCCCACAGCTTACGCATCGTCGCTGCCACCGAAATGTATGCTCATGCAGGCGGCATGCGGCTGACCTGTGCCAGTCTGGGGGTGCTCATGAAATATCCATGGGGCAGCTTGGGGCAGACGAAATTTAACATCTATCAGAGTGAGATGACGCTCATGCGGACGGTTGCCGAGAGGCTAGGGCTTCTGACGTTGGATGTGGATAAGTGGGCAAGACATCCATTGTCTTATCTCATGGAGGCAGCTGACGACATCTGCTATGCACTGCTTGACTTGGAGGATGCGGTAGAGCTTGATTTGATTGGTTTTGATGATTTTGCCGACGTGGTGGAGCCGATTTTGGGAGAGGATTTTACGAGCTATAACGAGATTGCTGATGGCAAGCAACGCATCGGTGCCATGCGAGGACGAGCCATCGGTAAGGCAATCGATGAAGTGGCGAACAGATTTTTTGATCATCATGATGAGCTGCTACAAGGAGAGTTTGCCCATAAAGACCTGTTGGAGGCTTGTGATGATTCGGTGGGACAAACCCTAGAAAAAGCCAAAACGCTTGCCAAAAATCAGATATTTCATCATCACACCAAGCTTGTGACCGAGATTGCAAGCTTCGGCTGTTTGGGGCAAATCTTAGATCTAATCGTTCCTGCGGTTCACGCTGCATTGACACACGAGACGCTGTCCGCCAAAAACCGCCTGACTTTGGAGCTCCTAAAAGACAATCCCATTCATGACAATGACTCTTTGTATCAGGGCTACATGAAAGTGCTGGATTTTGTCGGTGGGCTGACCGACAACTCAGCAGGGCGACTGGCAAGCGAGCTGTCTGGGGTGGGGCTAGGATAGGTGGTCTCATGAAGTTTTGCACCCCTTATCATCTTGCCAAACACCAAAAAGGCAAAATCCCCATTCGCCCTTTGACGAGCCATGAAGTGGCTCTTGCCAAAAGTGTCTTTGGCGAGCTCATTGATTATGAGCAGGTAAAAATCATCAACTACCCCTACATTCCTTGGCAAGCAGACGATGTCTTTATCGCTCCAAATGGGTGGATATTTGTCGGTGCTCATCATTATCAAGAGGATTTTGCCCTGTGCACTCGCTCATATCAGCAAGTCTTCATCCATGAGATGACCCATGTATTACAATACCAGCAGGGCGTGAATGTGCTGTGGCGTGGGGCGATACTACAAAGTTTGTATTATCTAAGTTTTAAAAGCTATAACCCTTATCACTATGTCTTTGATAAACATAAGGATTTTTGGGATTATAACATAGAGCAGCAAGGGCGTATCGCCGAACATATTTTTCTAGGGAGAATTCCCAACATCATCAAAAGACGCTTGTCAGCCCACAAATAGCACCATGCCAAATGACAATGAGGTGATTCAAACACAAAAATGGAGGGCGTATGACAAAAGTGTATTGGCAAAACCGTTATGAGATGCATCAGACAGACTGGGACTTAGGGGCGGTGTCCCCTCCCCTAAAAGCGTATTTTGACACGCTGCAAGACAAATCGCTGCGTATCCTCATCGCAGGGGCGGGCAACGCCTATGAGGCTCGCTATCTGCATGAGCTTGGGTTTGAGAGCGTTTATGTGCTAGACATCGTGCCCTCTGTGATGGAGGATTTTGCCCGTGCTAATCCCACCTTTAACCCTAAGCACATCATTTGTCATGATTTTTTTGACGTGCATACCTTAGGTTTGGGTGATTTTGATCTTATCGTAGAGCAGACCTTTTTGTGTGCCATAGAGCCACATCTTCGCGGTGATTATGCTCGCCAAATGCATCGGCTCTTGGCAGTCAAAGGGCGACTGGTGGGCGTACTGTTTGATGGTGAATTTGAGCACAGTCCGCCATATTCAGGCAGTTTGGCACAATATCAAGCGTTATTTGAGCCCTATTTTGACATACAAATCATGGAGAGGTGCTATAATTCTGTCAAGCCCAGAGCAGGGCGAGAGCTTTTCATGACTTTGGTGAAGAGGTAAGACAGCCAAAGCATCAAGCAGCCCCATTAGGTGACACGCAGCATTTGACCAAACCATGACCGCTTCACCCATCACACCACGGCGATGAGGATGGGCTTGCCCATCCCCCAATTGGGTGTGCTAGCCTCTAAGCTTGTCATCGCCACAACCAAACCGCAAAAGAGAGTAACCTAAGCCTCATGTCCACGCAAAATACCCCCCTTGCCGAACGCATTCGCCCAAAGTCACTTGGTGACATCGTCGGACAAAAACACTTGATTGGCGAACACGCTCCCATCAGTCGCATGATTGCTCATGGACATCTGCCAAGCCTGATTTTACATGGCGAGGCAGGTATTGGCAAAACCACCTTGGCTCGCCTACTGGCTCATGAAGCAGGGCGTGAGTTTCATCTCTTATCCGCGCTTGACCTAACGGTCAAAGAGCTAAGAGAATTGATGGATACAGGTCAAGGCAAGGCGGGGGGCTTGGACTTTGGGGCGCCTGTCTTGTTTATTGATGAGATTCATCGTTTTAATAAAGCTCAGCAGGACGCACTACTGCACGCTGTGGAGAGCGGAAAAATCACCCTCATCGGGGCAACCACCGAGAACCCCTCGTTTAGCATCAATAACGCACTACTTTCTCGTTGTCAAGTGTATAAATTAGAAGCCTTGACGGTGGATGAGCTGACAGAAGTGCTGCAAAGAGCCTTACAAAAAGATGATTTCTTAAAAAACATTCGTGTGCAGGGCGATGTAGCAAAAATCGCCACGCTTGCCGGTGGTGATGCTCGCCGTGCCTTAAACTTGCTAGAAATCGCCTACCAACACGCCGACGATGACGTACTCATCATTGATGATGAACTACTGCAAACCATCGCCCAAACGATACTGCCGAGCTACGATAAGATGGGCGACATGCACTATGATGTGATTTCAGCGTTCATCAAGTCGGTGCGTGGTTCAGATGCTGACGCTGCCATTTATTGGCTCGCTCGCATGTTAAGTGCAGGCGAGGATCCTGCCTTTATCGCTCGTCGTTTGGTGATTTTGGCAAGTGAAGACATCGGACTTGCCAACCCCAATGCACTACTGCTTGCCGATGCTGCCTTGCGTTCGGTGCAGTCCATCGGCATGCCAGAGGCTCGGATTATCCTAGCTCAGGTGGCGGTCTATTTGGCAACATCACCCAAATCCAACAGCACTTATAAGGCGATTAATGAGGCACTTACTTTTGTCAGACATGATCACGCCTCGGTACCACTGCACTTACGCAATGGCGTGACAGAGCTGATGAGGCAGTCAGGCTATGGCGTGGATTATATTTACCCTCATGACTTTGCCCATCATTATTATCCACAAAATTATCTGCCAGACAGCTTGGTGGGCAAGCAGTTCTATGAATATGGCGATAATCAAAAAGAGCAGGGGGCTTTTAATTTCATGACTTGGTTAAAGTCACAGCACCACTCTGCCCCGAACACTTGATGGTGCCAATCAAAATAACATAAATGCGTGGGTGCGACCCAAAGGCTAAGCTTGCTTTTTCATCACCACATAACGATAGCGACCATCTGCTAGGGTTTCTTGACTAACGAGCGTATGCCCCAAATGCCGACAAAAATTCGGCTCATCTCTGGGGCTTGCAGGATCGGTGGCGAGCAGGTAAATCTCATCGCCCCCTTTGGGAGAACGAATGGACTT
>JBHCFR010000137.1:0-3843 GCA_041801945.1 Moraxella sp.
AAAAAACATGGGGTGAACTTCTAGATTATTAGAAATCAGCAAATCTTTGACTTGGGCATAAAACATGCTTGGCACACTGATTGTGTGATAACTGGCGGTCAGCCTATTGGCAAGCATGCCCACCACTTCCTTACTGCCTTGATTATCATCAAGCCAAAAACGCTGTTGGCATAACTGTATTTCTTTATGTCCTTTTTTTGCCAAATCTGCTTTGGCATCGTTTAGAATGTCTCTGATGTCATCATGACTGATTCTTTTGCCTAGGGTGCCTCCTGTTGGATTTTGTCCCATGATGTCCTTATGATGAATGCCGTTTTCACCGACCATCACGGGACTGGCAAAAGACAATCCCACATAAGAGACCTGCACGCCTGCCATGTCAATCGCTTCACGCAAGGACTTATGAATGGCACTTAGCAGATACTCACGATTGACAATTTGACCGCCGAAAAAAGCATCCGTTTTGGCAATGCCCAAGCCCATGACCTGCGTTTTTTTATCATAGGCGTCAAAATAACCCACAATGGTATAAACCGCTGTGGAGCTTAGATGAATCACCGCATGAATATCAGAATCAGGTATCATAGTTAACCAAAATGGCGTAACGCCCCAGCCCAAAAGTCAGTATTTTTATCGTTTTTTAATCCAAAACATCAATCACTACAACAGCATGACGCCCTTTTACTCATCGCTCATGGGTTCGCCATGCAATGGCAAACCCATTTTTATAACGCAAATCCACCGATTGCATCTCGTCCACACGATCGGCGAATTTCTCGTTTAGTGTCTGTGCTAACTGATGAAGTTTTTGTTCGGTATTTTCATCATCCACCACGACTCTAAGCCCATTATGAAAACGGATGACCCAAGTATTGCGTGGTGTTAAAATCAAACCATCCACCGTCAGACCCAAAGGAGCAAAACTTTCATTGATGTATCGCATCTGACGCATGATGTTGTCAGCTTGGGTTGGCAACCCATATAGTGTCACCAGATTTGGGTTCATGACATCGTCTGTGTTGGCAGGTCTAAACACCACCCCATTGGCATCCATCAACTCTTGGCTACCAAAGTTGGCGATGGGTTGGCGTGGCACAACCTCTACCCTAATGCCTTGATACCAATCACGGCTCACCACGGCGTGTTCCACCCAAGACAGTTTCATCACACTGTCATGTATCTGGTGTAAATTACCCCCAAAAAATGGTAACTTGCCAAAAGGGGCGACGACCTGCTCTACCGACTGACGCTCTAACGCTGTTAGATTAGATGACTCCACATAAATAGGCTTGACAGGTCCATGTCCAATGGTCTGCACGGTAAAAAACCCGATGACAAACAGCAGGGCAAGCGTAATCAGAGCTGACTGCCATGATTTTGACAGATGCTTATCATTATACATGATGCTCTTATGATCGGTATGGTCTACGGTCATCTCTGCCACAGTTTGCACTCACAAAATATTTAGCCGCTCTCTTCATAAACCTAGCACATCCTACAACGCATCGCGATATGACAGGGGGTGTCATCAGAAACTTTTGGCACACATTTATTTAGCAGGGCTAAAACCGCGTATTCTACTCTATTTTAATGGCAATTTAAAGTGAAAATGCTTGCTAAGTGACTGTTTTTACATGAAGTTACAATTTATCAATCAAGCTGTCAAACTAGCAAGAAAGCATCTACAAGGTTTGTGCTAAAATTTGAACACAAAGTTCATCAAAACTCATGCCCATCGCTTGTGCTGCCATTGGGACAAGGCTGTGATCCGTCATGCCTGGCACGGTATTGATTTCCAATAAATATAAGGCACCATCGTCTGACTTTAAAAAGTCCACTCGCGCCCAGCCCTGTCCACCGATGGCATGAAATGCACGACGTGCAAGCCCTCCCATATCCTGCTCTTGCTCATCAGTCAAATCCGAGGGGCATTGATATACCGTGTCATCACTCAGATATTTGGCTTCATAATCATAGAATTTACCATTTGGAATAATGCGAATGCTGGGCAGCACTTTATCACCAAGGATAGAGCAAGCGTACTCGCCTCCTGTGATGGCTTTTTCTGCCAAAATCTCGCCATGATATTGTTTTAAGCTTGGATAGGCTTTTGCAAGATCTCCTGCCTCCTCTATCATCATCACGCCCACGCTAGAACCTTCTGCTGCTGGCTTGACAAATAGTGGCAACCCAAATTCACGCTCCACCGCATCAAAATCACTGTCATCATGCAGCACCACATAAGGCACGTTTGGTAAGCCTAATGCCTGCCAAACTAAGCGGCAGCGAAATTTATCCATGGCAATGGCGGAGGCTAGCACGCCGCAGCCCGTATAAGGAATCTGCAAACCGTCTAACACCCCTTGTAGGCTACCATCTTCGCCAAACGTGCCATGCAACACATTAAACACTCGGTCATAATCACGCAAGGCAGAGATGTCGGTCTGTTTTGGGTCAAAATGATGGGCATCCACCCCCCGAGATAACAGGGCGTTGAGTACGGCTTTACCACTGCTTAGTGACACTTCTCGCTCAGCACTTGTGCCACCACAGACCACAGCAACTTTGCCGAATTTTTTTACATCAGTCATAAATTTAAACCTTTTTAATAATTAACTCAATTTGACCATCAACTTAAAGCCAACATGTAATGCCCCATTATTTGACGCATTTTTACATCAACAATCACCACCAAATAAGTGTTATCCACAGGCACAGGAATGCCGATATGCTGATATGACTTATCAGGTGTTTCGTAGATATAACGAACTTCCCAATGCCAAGCTGTGCAACTGTGGTATTTCTCTTCAATCACAATATCCGCATAAGACCATAAATCCACCAATTCATCAGCTGTATTGGTAACATCATTCATCGGAAAATGTGAATACTGTTCATATTGCAAAAGGGTAAGTTCTCTAACATCAGACATTGAACATCTCAATTATTGTAAACATGGGCAGTTCTACTGACATCTCATGGTTTGGTTAGATATAAATGATTATCCCGCAAATCCAAACAAATCTGCCCCACATTACCCGCCCCTTGAGTGATTAATAAATCATTTGGGCGTAAAATTCGCTGCATCGCCTCGCCTATCTCTTCTTTTTTGATGAGGGTCGGCTCTACTTGCCCACGATGGCGAATACTTCTTGCCAAAGCCTTAGAATCCGCCCCCACAATGGGTTCTTCGCCTGCACCATAAACCTCCAAGAGTAGAAGTTCGTCCACCTCGGACAATACCGCCACAAAGTCATCAAAACAGTCTCTGGTACGGCTATAACGATGAGGTTGGAACATCATGACCAGACGGCGATTAGGATAGCTTTGACGAGCCGCCTTAATGGTCGCCATGACCTCCGTGGGGTGATGACCATAATCATCCACCAGAAGAATACTGCCATCCGCCACATGAATCTCTGCTTGCTGCTCAAAACGTCTGCCCACGCCTGCAAATTTACTCACCGCACGCACGATGGCATCATCATCCACCCCTTCATCACTCGCCAAAGTAATGGCGGCAAGGGCATTATAGACATTATGCTCACCCGGAATATTTAAGGTGAGACGCAGAGGCTTGCAGTCTTTACGCAGCACCGTAAAATGCGTGCAAGTCCCCTCTGCCACCAAATCCACCGCTTGAACATCGTTATGTTCTTTTAGCCCAAAGGTCAGTACAGGGCGAGCGATTTGATCAATCATGCCGTACAGCTCATCATCATCGCCACACACGACCGCCAACCCATAAAACGGCATATTGTGCAAAAACTGAATGTAGGCTTGTTTTAACTTATCAAAACTGCCGCCATACGTGTCCATATGATCTTCATCAATGTTGGTGAC
>JBHCFR010000138.1:0-4702 GCA_041801945.1 Moraxella sp.
ATGCTGACCGCCATTGACATTCGTGGCGAAAACAGCTTGCGTAACTCTCGTACAGGTTCTATGTATATTGTTAAGCCCAAAATGCACGGTTCAGAAGAAGTGGCGTTTGCGGTGGAGCTGTTTGAGCGTGCCGAAAAAGCTATTGGCTTGCCTGACAAATGCCTAAAAGTGGGCATCATGGATGAAGAGCGTCGCACCAGTGCCAACCTAAAAAATTGCATTGAAAAGGCAAAAGATCGCACCATCTTTATTAACACAGGCTTTATGGACAGAACAGGCGATGAGATTCATACCGCCATGAAAGCAGGGGCATTCGTCAAAAAAGGCGAAATCAAAGCCCAGACATGGTTTGGGGCGTATGAAGAGCGTAACGTCGCTATTGGCTTACAAGCAGGCTTGCGTGGCAAGGCTCAAATCGGTAAAGGTATGTGGCCAAAGCCTGATGAGCTTGCCGAGATGTATCGCACCAAGATTGAACACCCCAACGCAGGGGCAAGCTGTGCGTGGGTACCAAGTCCATCGGGGGCAACCATTCACGCCATGCACTATCACAAGTGCAGCGTGTTAGAGCGTCAAGATGAGCTACGCAGCGTGCCAGCCCCTGACCTTGACAAACTGTTGACCTTGCCACTTGCCCCAAGCACCAATTGGAGCGATGAAGAAAAGGTGCGTGAACTTGAAAATAACTGCCAAGGTATCCTAGGCTATGTGGTGCGTTGGGTGGATTTGGGCGTGGGCTGCTCCAAAGTGCCTGACATTAACAACGTCGGACTGATGGAAGACCGTGCGACTTTGCGTATCTCATCTCAGCACGTTGCCAACTGGCTCGCTCATGGCATTGTCAGTGAAGAGACGGTATGGGAAGTGCTAAAACGCATGGCAAAAGTCGTGGACGAGCAAAATGCCGATGACCCTGCTTATCGTCCGATGTCAGCGGACTTTGATAACAGCATTGCCTTTAACGCCGCTGCCGACCTGATTTTTAAAGGGGCAACGCAGCCATCAGGCTATACCGAGCCACTGCTACATAAGGCACGCTTGAAGTTGAAGGGCTATCAAGGCGATTAATCGTTAGCGGTGAGTTTAAAAAAAGCCAATCTGTATACAGGTTGGCTTTTTTGGGTTATTCGGGAGAATTGGGTAATTCCATGCCAATAACTTGCTCTTTATTGTTAATAGTAACATTAAAATGTACGTTACCTGTTGCAAATGATGATTCCAAATTAACATCAATGGCTTCATATTGAATTGGGATAATAATTTCCCCCTTGTTATCCATGACGCCATAAAGTCCATTGTTTTTTATTAAAAAAGCATTACCATAATAAAAAGAATGAATAAAATCATAATTTAAATTGTGTAATAATTCTCCTTTGTTATTCATTAGAGTGTATTTTCCCTTCTGTGTTTTTTGTGTAGAAATTAATTGATTAGATAAAACTTCAATATTATAAAATTTAAAAGGAATGATAGTCTGATTATGACGATCAATCATACCAACATTGCCGTCAATTGCTACAATGCCAAAGCCATCTTTAAAAGACATGGCATCATCATATATTGTCGGAATAATCTCTTTACCTGTTGCATCAATAAATCCCCATTTGCCATCTTTATTAACAATAAATATGTTATCATCAAAAGTTCTTCTAATGGATTGGTAAGCATTTAGCGGTACAATGAATTTTCCTGTTTTATCTACCAAGCCATAATTTTCTTGAACACCCAAATTGCCAAATATAGGATTGTTGTTTAAATCTCTTTTAATCACAAAGATAGGCAAATCTGATACAGGTTCAATGCCTTCATAAGCCGCTCTCCAATCATGGGGAAAATCAATGCGATAATATTGGGTGTCTAAAATAACATTACCAAATCTATCCACAACACCCAAAGGATTGGGAAAATCTATAATGGGTGTTTTTATTATACCTCCGACTAAGGCTAAGCCTTGACGATTAAGACAATCCACAAAATCATATTTATGCGTAACGGGTGGTTTGACACAATTAGGATTATCATCAGCATAAGCCACAGTGATTATTAAACCAAATAAAGCCGTAATGAAGTATTTTTTCATGTAACTTATCAGATTTCACATCTTAATTTTAAAAAAAATTGGGCTGCACAATGGCAAGCCCAACATAAAAACACGCATTAGCTCAAACCGCTCATCACAGCCCGTGATGCAAACACAGCGATGATACATTGGCTGTTTTTTGGGCGGTCAGATAGAGCATGGTTTGCTCTTCTGCGGTATTGGGCGGATAGAACACATAAGCATTGACTGCTTTGTCGTAGTTGGCTTTGAGCGTTCTGCCTTGGTTATCTTTGACATCAAAAGTCGTGCTATCAGGCAGCTGCACATATTCATAATCGTAGGCGGGGATTTGAATCACTTCGCCTTTTTTGACATCAAAATCCTTGACACAAGGTCTGTGCTCACTGTCCAAATTGATGGCGTGGGCAGGCCAGCAAGTGCGGTAGCAAGGGCAGCTAGGGCGAATAAAGACAGCTTTTTCATGGGAGGTCTCCAAGTTGCTTATTGGGTAAATGAGGTCATTAAAACCACACAAATCATGAGAAATCAAGTTTGACTATAATATAAATATTAGCAAAGGACAAGTGTTTTTTGTAAAAATACCCTAAACGTGTCAGTTAGTCAAGAGGTGATTTGGATTCCCAAATGGTAGATTCCTTTGTGGATAATACCCTTAACCCCCATCTGCACCTAAAATCGGCAAGAGGCTAGACTGCTAATATCAAGCGTCACAGGAATGCCCGCTTAGTGCACCCAAATTTTGTTATCATACGCTCGCATTGTTTGAGGTTGTATTGTTTGATGGTTGTTGGTAAAATTTGTCAAGTAAGTCATGCCTTGGGCACACCCCATCACCTCACAGGTTAGTCATCATGAGAAAATCTTTATTGGCATTATCTTTATCGCTCACTACTGCACTGACGGCGTGTACGACACTCCCGAACACACCCCAAACGTCCACCTTAACCTTCAAAGACAGCGCCTATACCCTACAAGAAGTTACGGTCAATAACCAAACCATCAAAGTGCGTGCCTTTGAAAACATCGTTTATGTTGCCAACCCTGTGGACAGTGCCTATCAGTCGCTCAATGTCTATATTCCTGAAAGTTATTTTAATGGGGGAAGTGTAGGCAATTATACTGCCCAAACCGCCCCCATTTTTATGCCCAATGCGGTGGGCGGCTATATGCCCGCCAAAGCGATGAGCATTGGCACAGGGCGTGATGGCAAGCCCAATTCGGTGGCACAAGCCTTATCGCGTGGCTTTGTGGTGGTATCGGCGGGGGCAAGGGGGCGTACGCTCAAAAACACACAGGGTGAATACTACGGTAAAGCCCCTGCGGCGATTGTGGATTTAAAGGCGGCAGTGCGTTATGTCAAAGCCAACGACAGTGTGATGGCAGGTGATGCCAATAAAATCATCGTCAATGGCACGTCAGCAGGCGGAGCGATGACCACCCTACTTGGGGCGACAGGTGACAGTCCCGATTATGCTCCGTATTTAGAAAAACTAGGCGCTGCCAAGGCGTCCGATAAGGTCTTTGCGGTGTCAAGCTATTGCCCGATTACCAACCTTGAACACGCAGATATGGCGTATGAGTGGCAACTGGGTCATGTTACCGACTATCAAAAAATGTCCATCACCATGCTGGATTATAATGTGGAGCGAAAACTTGTGGCAGGTAAACTGACCGATGATGAAAAGCTAGTTTCTGTAAGGCTAAAACAAGATTTTCCCAAGTATATCAATAGTCTAAATCTAAAAGGTCATGACGGCAAAACCTTGACCTTAGATGATAACGGCAATGGCAGCTTTAAAGACGAAGTACTGTATCATTTAGAAAAGTCAGTTAATCACGCTGCCAAACAAGGCACAGATTTATCAGCTTATGCTTTTTTGGCACAAAAAAAATCAAGCGATCCGTATTATATCGCCGATTTTGAAGGCTATTTAAAAGACTATTTGGGACGCTCAAAAACCCCACCTGCCTTTGATGCACTGGATTTATCGTCTGGCGAGAATAATGTATTTGGCAATGCCACCACCGACAATCGCCATTTTACCGCCTTTGGGACGATGAACAGCACTGCCGCCAACAATACCCAAACTGCCGCCCAAACTGCCGACAGCCATACGGTCAAGCTGATGAATCCGATGGTGTATTTGGACGATAACAATGCCCAAAAGGTTCAAGTGGCACAATACTGGCGGATTCGCCATGGGGCAAAGGATAGTGATACGAGCCTTGCTATCTCGGTGATTTTGGCAACCAAATTACAAAACCAAGGCAAACAGGTGGATTTTGCCATGCCGTGGGGGCAAGGTCATGGCGGGGATTATGATTTGGACGAGTTGTTTGCTTGGGTGGATACGGTTGCCAAGCAATAAAATGACAAAATCCCAAAGCTAAAAACTTTGGGATTTTTGATTTACCAAACTAAACTTATTTGGGTTCAACCAAAATTTTCACTTGGCTTTTTTCTTTGACCAAAGCTTCAAAACCTTCTTCTACGATGTCATCAATTTTAATGCGTTTGGTTACAAGTTTGTCTTTGCTAAAATAGCCTTGCTCCATCAGTTTTAATACCGCAGGGAACACATCACGATAGGCGATGATGCCTTTGACGGTTTTTTCTTTGATGACGATTTCGTTGGGGTG
>JBHCFR010000139.1:0-3454 GCA_041801945.1 Moraxella sp.
ATTCGCCCGCAGGACATGACCGGTTCTTGGGCAGGGGCATTTGGTCAGACACAGTTCATGCCAAGTACGTTTTTGGAGCTTGCGGTGGACTTTGATGGCGATGGGCGCAAAGATTTGGTGAACAGTAAGGCGGACGCGCTTGCCAGTACTGCTAACTTTTTAGTAAAACGAGGCTATCGCACAGGAGAACCTTGGGGTTATGAAGTCAAACTCAATGGCTACTCAGGCACCAGTGGTCGCACCAACAAAAAATCCATTAGCCATTGGCAGAACATGGGACTGACACTGCCTGATGGACGTCCTTTGCCAAATAACATGAGCTCAGCAGGATTGCTGCTGCCTGCCGGAAGACAAGGCCCTGCTTTCTTGGTGGGTAAGAATTTTGATACTTTCTATGCTTATAATGCTTCTGAAAGTTATGCCTTGGCGATTGCTCACTTGTCCACTTTGATTGAGAATAACAGTCTTGACACGAGTTTTGCCACGCCATGGCCGACCGATGATCCCGGTATCAGCAGACGTCAAGCCAAAGAGATTCAGCAGGCACTCATCAACGCAGGATACAACATCGGCAATGTGGATGGCATTATCGGCGATGGCACCAGAGCTGCCATCAGAGAGTATCAGCGTCAAAAGGGCGTCACCCCAGATGGCAGAGCAGGACAGAAGTTCTATCAGTTAATCATGAGTCATCAAGGCTTGGTTCAGCCAAACACCAATTCACCTGCCCACCAGCAATCATCAAATGCGGTTCAGATTCGTCAGGGCAACACAGCACAGGTCAATCGATCAAACAGCCCATCTGGTGTGCAGCCTGAGCAAAGAACAATCACTTGGGGGTCGGTTAGTCAAAATCCTCATGGTGCTGGCTCTGGTACTCCTGTTACTTATCATCGCATACAAAATCCTGATGGGACGACAAGATTAGTGCCAGTCACACAATAATCATCAGCTCTCTACAAAACAACCCCAAATCAAGCCTGATTTGGGGTTGTTGCCACCAAGAGCGATTATAATGAATAATACATCTCAAATTCTAGTGGGTGAGGTGCCATTTGCATGCGGCGAACTTCTTCGTATTTAAAGTCAATATAACTGTCTATCCAGTCTTGACTAAACACACCGCCACGAGTCAAGAACTCGCAGTCAGCACGCAATGCCTCCAACGCCTCATCGAGTGATGCACAGACGGTTGGGATTAGGACGTCTTCCTCTGGGGGCAAATCGTACAAGTTTTTACTGGCTGGCTCACCAGGATCTATCTTATTTTGGATGCCATCAAGTCCTGCCATGAGCAGTGCGGAGAATGCCAAATAAGGATTCGCCATGGGGTCAGGGAATCTTGCTTCAATGCGACGTGCTTTGGCACTGTTTACCGCAGGAATGCGGATAGACGCCGAGCGGTTTTTGGCAGAGTAGGCAAGCTTGACAGGTGCTTCAAAATGAGGCACAAGGCGTTTGTAGGAGTTGGTAGAGGGGTTACAAATGGCGTTTAGTGCCTTGGCGTGCTTGATGATGCCACCGATATAATACAAGGCAGTCTCTGACAGACCTGCATAACCCTCCCCTGCAAATAGGTTTTCACCGTCTTTCCAGATGGATTGGTGAACATGCATACCACTGCCGTTATCACCCATGACAGGCTTTGGCATGAAAGTGGCGGTTTGACCAAAGCTCGCTGCCACATTGTGAATGATGTATTTCATGTCCTGAGTCCAGTCGGCACGTTGTACCAGAGTGCTAAACTTAGTGCCAATCTCCATTTGTCCTGCGGTGGCAACTTCACCATGATGCACCTCAACAGGAATGCCGATTTGTTCTAGCAGGCGTGTTGCCATGGAGCGTAAATCCTGACCTTTGTCCACAGGGGCAAGGCTAAAATAGCCGCCTTTGACAAAAGGACGATGTCCTAGATTTTGTCCATTTTGGTGCTGTCCACTGCTCCATGCTGCCGATTCGCTGTGAATTTTAAAACGAGTACCGCTCATGTCTGTCTCAAATTCCACGCCATCAAACACAAAGAATTCAGGCTCAGGACCAAAATAAGCAGTGTCACCAATGCCAGTGGATTTTAGGTAGTTCTCAGCACGTTTGGCAATGGAGCGTGGATCTCTGTCATAGCCTTGTCCGTTTGTTGGGTCAATGACGTCGCACACCATGGCGACGGTCACGTCATCATAAAAAGGATCTACATAGGCTGTGTTAGGATCGGCAATTAGCTGCATGTCTGAGGCTTGAATGCCTTTCCAGCCACCAATGGAGGAACCATCAAAGGCTTGACCATCAACAAACCATTCATCAGGGTCATCTAAGACGATGTGTGCTGGAATGGTGACGTGTTGTTGTTTACCCTTGGTGTCGGTAAATCGCAAATCCACAAAGACCGCTTCGCTGTCTTCGATGAGTTTGACTGCTTGTTGAATGCTCATAAACATCTCCTAGATTGTGCCATGATTGGCGGTGAATAAAAACAATAAATTAACAATCAAATGTCTAAAAATTCCAAAATACCGCGAGCCGCTTCTCGCCCATCGGCAATGGCGGTCACGACCAAATCTGAACCGCGAGTGATGTCACCCCCTGCAAAAATCTTGGGATTGGCAGTTTGCCCGACAAGTTTGCCTGTTTTGGCAATCCTACCTCGGTTATCCACAGCGACATTGACATCAGACAGCCAAGGCATCTCATGTGGGGCAAAACCAAATGCCACAATCACCGCATCACACGAAAGCACCTCTTCACTGCCTGCGATGATTTTGGCTTCTCTGCGACCACCACCTTCTGGGGTGACAAGTTCGGTTTTGGCGATTTTTAAGCCCACCACGCTGCCTGTGTGGTTGGTATCTATGGCAAGCGGCTCGGCTTCAATGGCGATCGGCTGAGTGTTAAATGAAAATTCCACGCCTTCCTCGCCTGCATTTTGATACTCTTTTTTACTGCCAGGCATGTTGTATTCATCACGACGATAGACGCACGTGACCTTGGCAGCCCCTTGACGTATGGCTGTTCGCACGCAGTCCATGGCAGTATCGCCGCCGCCCAACACCACGACATTTTTGCCTTCCATGCTGATGTAGTTGTCGCTCGATTTGCCCATCAGCTGCTCGGTATTGCCAATCAAATAGGGCAGTGCCAAATGCACGCCATGAGCATCCTCGCCTGCGATGTTCGCTTTTACCCCTTGATAAGTGCCCACACCCAAAAAGACGGCATCATAATCATTGGCAAGCTCTGACAGACTGATGTCGCGACCGATTTCACAGCCCATGACAAATTTGATGCCCATCGCTTCAAACATCTCACGGCGACGCACCATGACGGATTTTTCAAGTTTAAAGGCGGGTATGCCAAAGGTAAGCAGTCCTCCGATTTCGCTTTGGCGTTCATAGACGGTTACCTCTACGCCTTGTCTTGCAAGCACATCAGCACAGCCAAGCCCCGCAGGACCTGAACC
>JBHCFR010000140.1:0-5493 GCA_041801945.1 Moraxella sp.
ACTCGTACCATCAGCTGCACCATCTGTATCAAAAAAATAACCATGAAAGCCCAAAGATGACAGCCAGTCTCTGCGACAATTTTCAAAAAAGGTGAGATGATTGGCATGATAAACGATGCCACCATGTCTCAATGAGCCCCATCTGTCCAATGGACGCACAGGCTTGCAGGGCAGGTAGTTTTTTGGGACGCTCGGCAAGGTTCATGCGAACCACCCCTTCTGCCACCGCCCCGCTAGATACCAGCACAACCTCCATGCCTTGGGCGTGCAAGACAGCAATTTGTCTTGCCCATTCATAAATGGCCGTGCGATCAAGTCCCCGACCGTTATTGGTCAGTAGCGATGAGCCGATTTTAACGACGATTCGTTTTGGTTTTAAATGAGTCAAAATAAACCCTCAAGCCTAATTTGTACATAAAGTGGATGCGATAAAGCTTTATTTTATCAAGATAAACAACGTTTATTTAAAGTGGATGGCGATATTTAGTACGGTGCGTATTCCACCGCAACATCATAATCATCGTCATTCCAATCATCATCTTCATCGTCAGATAAGCCTTCACGTTGGGCTTTGCGTTTGGCACGATAGGCTTCTTTTTGAATCTCGGTGTTGTGACGAACTTCTTCTTCTAGGCGAGCAAAACGTTCGGCTTGGGCTTTGGCAAATGCTTCATCATCTCTCTCACGCTCTTCTTCCGTTTCTATCTCATGCATCAGATGATATTTTATCTCATCCACACCTTGACCGCTGATGGTGGAGGTGCGAAAAACTTGACCTTGCCAATCTAGCTCTTTGACGATGTGATTGCAAACTTCATCAATGTCATCATCGTCTAGCTGGTCAATTTTATTTAACACTAAGATTTGGGGTAATTTGGACAGCTCTTGTGAGAACTTGTGGAGTTCGGTTAAGATGATGCGAGCGTTATCCACAGGATCTGAGCCGTCAATTGGCTTGACATCGACGATATGAAGCAGTCTTCTGGTGCGAGCGACGTGTTTTAAAAAGCGAATGCCAAGACCTGCCCCCTCACTTGCCCCTTGTATCAAACCTGGAATATCTGCCATCACAAAAGACTGATGAGTGCCCACGTCCACCACACCTAAGTTGGGTACGAGTGTGGTAAAGGGATAATCGGCAACCTTAGGGCGAGCAGAAGAGACCTGCCGAATGAACGTGGATTTGCCTGCATTAGGTAAGCCAATCAGACCAACATCCGCCACCACTTTAAGTTCTAATTTTAAGTTTTTGGCTTCGCCGGGAAAGCCGGGAATGGCTTTACGAGGGGCTTGATTGGTGGAGGTTTTAAAGCGTGTGTTACCAAAACCACCATCACCTCCTTTGGCAACACGTACAATCTGCCCAATCTCGGTCAAATCGCCGATGACCACATCAAGATCAGTATCAATGATGGTTGTCCCCACAGGGACTTTAAGATAGATGTCATCTGCTCCTTTGCCTGAGCAGTTTTTGGAGCGTCCGTTCTCACCTCGCTTCGCCTCAAATTTACGAGTATAACGAAAATCTACGAGCGTGTTTGTGTTGTCATCGGCAATGACATAAACATCGCCACCCTTACCGCCATCGCCACCATCAGGCCCTCCTTTGGGAACGAATTTTTCACGGCGGAAGCTGACAATGCCATTACCGCCATCGCCTGCCTTTACGCTGATTACAGCTTCATCAATAAAACGCATAAATTCTCAGATTAAGTATAAAATTAACTTAATATTTTAACATAATTTGATGATTTAAAAAATAAAAAAGCACGGATCTCTCCGTGCTTGACGACATCAGTAGCAACTGATGAATTCACGATACACCCAACCGATGTATCTGTTCGTTTTGGCATTGAACACCAACGCCCAAGGACGTCCCTTGTCATCATAATCATATTCAGAGACATAAACCAACGTGCCATTTTTAATCTGTCCGATGACTTTGCCATTGGGAGTATCACGGGCATTTAGGGGTGTGCCTGTGGGGTCGGTGACCTTGCAAGTTTGGGCGGATGCAGCCACTGGCATGGCAAGAGCCAAACTCAATCCAATGGCGGTCAATGATTTCATCCACAACGATTTGGTATTTCTCATAACACTTCACTTCACTTTAAAACTAATAAAAACTGATGCAACAAATTGGATAAAACCCAATCATCCTTTGACCTCATAAAGCGTAGGGTAAGGCAGTCATGAGGTCATCTGATTTAGGGGTTATTTGCCATGACCGAAGCGACACGTAGCACCTGAGTGCTATACCCCATTTCGTTATCATACCACACATAGAGGGTCGCATGTTTGTCACTGGCGATGGTGGCTTTGGCATCAAAAATCGCGACTTTCTCGGCGCCGATAAAGTCGGTAGAGACCGCCTCGGAGCTGTCTGAATAATCAATCTGCTCTTGCCATGTCTGGCTTTGGGATTGGGTTTTAATGAAGGCATTTAGTGCCTCGGCTGAGCCGACTTCTTTTTCGAAGTTAAGATTTAAAATGGCAAGGCTGACGTTGGGGGTCGGTACACGAATGGAGCTGCCTGTTAATTTGCCTTTGAGCTCTGGGATGGCTTTGGAGACAGCGGAGGCGGCACCTGTGGATGTCATGACCATGTTCAAGGGAGCGGCACGACCACGGCGATCGGATTTGTGATGATTGTCCACTAAGTTTTGGTCGTTGGTAAAGGCGTGAATGGTTTCCATGTGTCCATGGATGATGCCGTATTCATCATGTAGGACTTTTAGCGTTGGCGTGATGGCGTTGGTGGTACAGCTTGCCGCTGAGACGATGGTGTCTGCTCCAATGGTATCATGGTTTACGCCATAGACCACGTTCTTGATGTCGCCTTTGGCAGGGGCAGTCAGCAGTACTTTTTTGACGCCACGACTGACAAGATGTTTGCCAAGCCCTGCTTCATCTTTCCATTTGCCTGTGTTATCAATGACGATGGCGTTATCAATACCATGGGCGGTATAATCCACCTCTGAAGGGTCCGAGGCATAGATAAACTTGATAAAACGACCATTAACCACGATACCGCTGTTGTCATCGTCCACCTTGACACTGCCATCAAACCAACCATGCACACTGTCACGCTCTAACAGACTCGCTCGCTTGGCAAGGTCGCCATCGCTAGCAGGACGCACCACGATGGCTTTGAGCTGCAAGCCCTTATCGGAGGCAGGTGCACTCATCAAGAGACGTGCCAAAATACGTCCGATACGCCCAAAACCGTAGAGCACGACATCGGTGGCAGGCACCTCTTCGCCACTGGTAAAGTCACTGGCACGCTTGCCCGCTTTGATTGCCTGACCTAGGTCAATGGTGGTATCTTTAATGTTCAACACCGTCGCCAGTGCCAAGGTATCTGCCACATCCAGCCCTGCCTTTGTGTGCTTTGCCAAAATATCAGACACAGACAAGGCGACACGCTCACCAAAGAACAAGACATTCACGTTTTGACTGGCTAATTTGGCAAGAGCAACCAGTAATATGGTCGCCTCCTGCTCATCCGCTTGACGTTTGGCGAGATGGTCTTGATAAATACTCATGGACTTTTTCCTTTTTAAATGATATAAAAAATAAATGGCAAAAATGAGATGAATAAAACATTTAAATTTTAAAACAAAATAAAGGGATTGACAAGGGTGGCGACCCCCAACATGGCGATGTTTTTGTATGAATAAAGTTACCATTTGCCATTTATTTAAAGTAGACTTCCTACGAAACTGGATTTTCCGTTCGCCCTAAGCCTGCCTGCGGGTAGTGGAAAATCGTTAGGTTTCCCAAGCTCACCACGAACAGTTTCCTTATTTTTTTGGGTTTCGCAAGAAGTCTAGTGATGATGCAAAAATAGCTTAAAGCGATGTTTTGAAGCAGTGTTTTAAAGTCACCAAGCCAACCACATGCCAACACCATCATTCATGAGACCTATTATCATGAATGATGAATGATGAATGATTTTGGTTCGCCCAAGCCCATTTTCATCACCCCTACCCACTTCCTAACCCCTTTAACTAACCCTTTTTAACCAGTCCCTCTTGCTTAGCCCCTCTCGTCAAGCCAAGTCAGAATCTGCCGATTGGCATCAGGTAACCTGTCCATACTGCCAAGCAAAGTGTCTTTATCAAGCCATAATAAGGCTTGATCATCAAGTCCGACTGTCTGATGACAAAACACATCATACTGCCTCTGCGTCAGAGTGACTTGATAGACGTGTAAATCCACCACTTTATCGCCATAATCATGGCAAATTTGCCCCATCTTGTCCGCTGTGTTCTCCCTGATATCCAGCCCAAGCTCTTCGGCGACTTCACGGATAAGAGCCATCTTTGGGGTTTCGTCTGGCTCTATTTTACCGCCAATGAATTCTAGCTTACCTCCTTGGTGGCTGTGAGCATGACGAGTTGCCAATAAAAATTCGTCGCCAAATCGCAATACCGCTATCGCCACAGCGAGGCTTTGCAAAGAATTTTTACCTTTTATCTCCATATATATACCTTTTGTCGGAAAAACGATTCATTTTGTCAAACTGATGAATTTGTATTGGCAATCTTTGAAAAATTTGCTATTATATAAAAATGATAATTTATATTATTTGATAAATTTTAACATTTAATGAAAATTATCATCATAAGTCAATAACATCATCGGTCAGACGGCTCGGAAAAATATCCGCAACCCGTCCAAACATAAGGAGTTCTCTCATGAACACGACCATCGCCCGTTATTTTAGCCATCGTGAATCTGCTCGCTTACCGACTCTGCATTCTCAAAATCTGTTTGCTCTTACTAAGGAGGTGCGGATTGAACACCAAGGAGAGGAATACCGTCTGCGTTTGACACGCAATAACCGTTTGATTTTGACCAAATAAACCCATCATCAATCAAAAGCACGCCCTGTGGTGTGCTTTTTTGGTTTAAAGAGTGCCGTCTTCATGTTGCAGGCTTAAAATTTCCAACGATAAATGACATCCACCATATTCTCAGCGGCAGAGGTCGCCTCAACATAGACCCGACGGGTCAGCTGATACCGAAGCGACAGTTCGGTTTCGGCATTAAACACCCCAACGCCATAGCGGATATACAGGTCAGGCGTGATATAGCCGGTGACATTCACATGGGTGTCGCTTGAATTGCCTGAGGCATCGACGGTTAGGCTTTCAAGACCTAGGACGCTGCCGATTTGATTGGTCAGTGAGCGTGTGCCTGACAGTCCAAGGCTAAGCCCTGCCGCTGCTAGGTTGTTGGTGACTTGTGAGCGAAATCCCTGTTCAGAGATTTGGCTGTCTGCTGATGGCGACAATCTGCCTGTCACAATCGCACTCATCGCTTGCTGCTCGGTCAGTCCTGCGTTATTAAAGACGCTAATCTCCGGAGCCGAGGCGGTGCCTTTGATGCGAACGCCCACGGTTTGCCCTTCTACTTCTTTTTCGCCTTCAATGGATAAGCGTGGATTTAGCATGTCGCCATTAAAACGAATCTGAGCATAATTAAGCT
>JBHCFR010000141.1:0-12070 GCA_041801945.1 Moraxella sp.
GGTTAATACCATCTTAGAATACAGCACCCCTGAGCAAAAAGACTTATATCTTCCTAAGCTCATCAGTGGCGAATGGTCTGGCACGATGTGTCTGACCGAGGCACAGTGCGGTACTGACCTAAATCAGATGAAAACATCCGCCAAGCCTAATGACGATGGTACATATAGCATCAACGGCTCTAAGATTTTTATCAGTGCTGGCGAACACGACCTTACCGAGAACATCGTGCACATCGTATTGGCACGCCTGCCTGATGCACCTGCGGGCACCAAAGGCATCTCACTGTTCATCGTGCCAAAATTCCTTCCCAATGCCGAGGGCGAGATTGGCGAGCGTAATGGCGTCACTTGTGGCTCTATTGAACACAAAATGGGCATCTCATCATCCGCCACTTGTGTGCTAAACTTTGATAATGCCACAGGTTATCTCATTGGCGAGCCTAACAAAGGGCTAAAAGCCATGTTCACCTACATGAACACAGCACGCGTGGGTACAGGCATTCAAGGTCTGGCTCATATGGAACTTGCTTTCCAAAACTCTCTGCCATACGCCAAAGAACGTCGCTCCATGCGTGCCCTCTCTGGCACCAAAGAGCCTGATAAGCCTGCCGATGCCATTCATCATCATGCTGACGTACGCCGCATGCTGCTCACCCAAAAAGCATTTACCGAGGGGGCCAGAAGCATGATTTACCACGTTGGTCGCTATGCTGACAAGCTGGCAGATGCGACCATTCGTGGCGACAAAGAGGAGATTGCTTACTGGGAAGACAAAATGGGCTTTTATACCCCCATCCTAAAAGGCTTCCTAACCGAGCTGTCGCTTGAATCGGTCAAACACGGTTTGCAAATCTTTGGTGGACATGGCTACATCAAAGAATGGGGCATGGAGCTCATCGCCCGTGATGCACGCATCAGCACCCTATATGAGGGAACAACAGGCGTACAGGCGCTTGATTTGCTCGGTCGTAAAGTCCTGCTCCAAGGCGGCGGTAAAGTCGTGCGTGATTACACCGCTAGCATCATGAAATGGTGTGGCGACTATGCGCTTGATAAAGACATGCGTAAATACGTTTGGGCATTGACCAAGCTCTGTGCCGAATGGAACGTACTCACCGGTCGTCTTGCCATCACCGCCAAACGCAAAAACCGTGAAATCATCTCAGCGGCGTCCGATGACTATCTCATGTATTCAGGCTATGTGATGATGGCATATCACTGGGCAAGAATGGCGGCAATCTCATTTGAAAAAATGAAAAATGGCGGTGAGCAGCCACGTGAATTCTATCTTGCCAAAACCCAAACAGCCGAATTCTACTTTGATAAAATCTTGCCACGCACCAATGGGCTTGCTGACAGCATGACCGCACCTAGCGAAGTCATGACCGACATGGACATTGAACATTTTATCATTGATTGATTTGGATTTGTCTTTATTGACTTCAAAACCACTCATTGATTTGAGTGGTTTTTCATTCCTCAACATGGCTGCCGCCAAGTTTATTTTTGGTCAAGCTTATTTTTGGTTATGAATATCCAGTGAGTACGCCCTCATAGTCTGTCAAAATTTTGATGTGATTTATGATAAAATGGGCTTACAGAACTTTTGCCATCAAAACACCAACTACCCAAACTTTGTTTTAAATGATTTGTGCCATCTTATGACCTTAACCACTTCTAACATCTTGCCAAACATCAATCCCCTAAATCCCAAACCCAATGACATCATACCCCCCAAATCCCATCATACCCTCCATGATGGCAAGCGGATTTTGCGTGTCGCCTCCATCAATGTCAATGGACTAAGAGCCTCCGAGAAAAAGGGGCTGTTTCACTGGTTAGCATCCTCAGAGGCGGATGTGGTGTGCCTGCAAGAAACACGGCTGACCCATGAGCAATGGACGGACAAATTTAAACCCCAAGGTTGGCACGCCCATCTGTTTTGTGCTCAAAGAGCAGGTTATGCTGGTGTGGCGATTTATAGTCGCCTGCCTTTTGCGGCAAGTGATGGCTTGGGTTTTGAACTCGCTGACACCCAAGGCAGGTTTACCTGTGGCACGTTTGACTTATCCGAATGGGGTTTGGATACACCTGTACACATTGCATCTTTATATCTGCCCTCTGGCTCATCAGGTGAGGACGCCCAAGCCAGAAAAGACTTGTTCTTAGAGGAATATAAGCACATTCTAAGGCGTTGGCGAGATGACAACAAATCCATCATTGTTTGTGGCGACTACAACATCGTCCATAAAAAGATAGACATCAAAAACTGGTCTGGCAACCAAAAAGCCTCAGGCTGTCTGCCTCATGAGAGGGCATGGCTTGATCATATTTACGATGATTTGGGCTATGTAGATACTTTTCGTGTGGTGCGACATGACAGCGATATTTATTCATGGTGGTCAAATCGTGGGCAAGCTCGTGCTAAGAACGTGGGCTGGCGGATAGATTATCACGCTTGCTCCCCTGATTGGCGTGAACGCACGGTCGGTGCGTGGATTTATCGCGATGAGTGGTTTTCTGATCATGCCCCTGTGGTGGTGGATTATGTGATTTGAAGTGACGTGTCAATAAAAAAACGTGGCTGCTGCCACGTTTTTATCATTCACCTAGCCCAAATGCTCCGCCGCCACCACCAATGCCACCTCTATTTCATCATCAACATCCTCACTCTGAGTGTATGTAGAAAACATCATCCCCTCTTCACAATTAACCGTTTCGTTAACGATGTCATAGATCATCTCAGAATCTGTCATGGTTAGCTCGTTGGCTGTAATCAAGATAATGACGCTAGCAGAGAGACTCGGTGCGATGAATGACAACGCTTTTTGGGTGGCTTCTTTTATCCTATCCTCGCCAGATGCTCGTCCAATGCCCACACGAAATTCATCATTGATGGATAATATGTGGCTCACGTCATACTCATTCAAGGCAAAGACCTGATTGTCACGCTCTTTTAATAACCATGCCTTCAAAGAGGGCTTATCTCTCACCACGGCAACAAAACCCTCTTGACGAGCCTGCTCTATGATAGCAACATCATCAAACATACAAAACTCCTTAGGCAGATTAATAAAAGACAAATTAATAAAACCACTCCATCAAAACTCTAACCGAACATCCATGGATTAAAAAACGTGGTTTTTCGCCACGTTTTTTAAAACTATCGCTCGCCCAAGCCCTCTGATAGGGTCTTGGTGATGGGTTTGGTTAGGTAGGACAGCACCGTTCTCTCCATCGCCTTGATGTCCACGCTGGCGGTCATGCCCGGCTTAATGACAATCTCATCTTCACGTGCTGATACCTGAGCACCTGCAATGCGAATCTGTACGCGATAATAAGGCTTCTCTCCTTGTGGCGTCTTCTCCATCAATGTATCTGGACTGATGTAGATGACCTCGCCATTCATCGCCCCAAAAATAGAGTAATCGTAAGCATCTAGTTTCACACTTGCTGATTGCCCTTCTTTGACATAGGCGATGTCCACAGGTTGCACTTTTGCTTCCACAATCAAATCACTGCTGGTCGGTAGCAGCTGCATGATGGTGTCACCAGGTCGCACCACCCCACCGATGGTGGTAACGGCGATGTTATTGACCTTACCATCCACAGGGGCGAACAGGCGTTTTTCTTCCAATACCTGAGCACGGTCTCTTAGTTGTTCACTCTCCGAATCAAGCTCCTCTTGGGCTTTGGTCAGTTCGGTTTGGGCGTCTTCAAAGTATTTATTGCGCTTATTGGTAATCTGTGCCTCAATGTCTGCCACTTGGCGACGCAGCTTAATCACATCTGCTTGACTGACATCACCGTGAGCCAACAAAGGTTCATTCATGGCAAGCTCTTTTTTGGCAAGATCTAACATCTTTTGTAAAGAGGCGACATCTTGGGTAATGGCTTGACGGCGACGGTTGTAGAGTTCTGTTTGGTTTTGGACGTATTCAGGGTATTTTTGTACCTCTTTGGGGAAGCTTAATGGACGATCAAAAATCTCCGCCTCCAAACGTGAGACACGAGCTTGTAAGGCGGCAGCTTTGGTGGCTGAATTATCAAGTGCGGCTTTGGCACGCTCTTCTTCTAGCACCGCCAATAAATCGCCCTTTTTCACATCATCGCCTTCTTTGACGAGCAGTTCTGACAAAATGCCATTATCTGCCGCCTGAATCTCTTGGGTGCGATCAGAGGCAATGACTGTCGCCTGTGCTCTGGTGACTTGGTCAATCTTTGCAAAAGAAGCCCACACCACGAGCACAACAATCATGATGAGTGCCACCCAAATAATCATGCTGGCTTTGCCACGGGATTTAGTTTTTTGATAGGTTTTTTGACTCACAACAGACTCACTTATGATTGATTAGATGAGGAGGTATGACCAGAAGGCGTCTCACTAATGCCTTGTCTTACCTCCTTGGCTTGCACTCTTTGCATGGCATCTTTGGCGTTTTGTTCGTTTTGGATGAGTTTTGACAACACCGCCTGCTTGGGTCCATCCATCACCACTTTGCCATCTGCCATGATGATGATACGATTGACCAATGCCAAAAGTCCCATTTTATGCGTGGAGACAATGAGTGTTTTGGTCGGATCTTGCAGCTCTTGGGCAAGTACTTGCAGGCATTGATTTTCTTGCATGTTATCCATGGAGGCTGTCGGCTCATCAAGTAGCCATACCGAAGGCTTGGTCAGCACCAAACGTGTAAAGGCAACCAGCTGTTTTTGTCCGCCTGACAAGCCTTTGCCACCCTCACTGATTGGCAAATCAAGACCGCTAGAGTGCCCTGATACCAAGCGAATCAGCCCTGTGCGATGAAGTACTTCGCCAATGACATCGTCAGGAGGTGCTGGCATGCCAATCAGTAAATTCTCACGAAGCGTCCCTTGGAATAGACGATGATCTTGCTGTAAATAACCCACTTGCTCACTCATGGATTCGCGGCTGATGTGCCCAATATCCAGTCCATCTAAGAGAACATGACCGCTTGTTGGCATATACATTCCTGACAAGATTTTTAGTAGCGTAGATTTTCCTGAGCCGATGGAGCCGAGTATCGCCACTCTCTCACCTGCCTTGATGTCTAGATACTCAATGTTAAGTGCGTTACGTTCATTGCCCGCATAATTAAAAGTCATGTTATGGCACTGATACCACCCATGAATTTTTGAGGGTGCTAAGGGGTGGGCAACTTCATTATTATCCTGTTCCAAGTCAAACAGACGTTCAATATTGGCCTTGGCAGCTTTGGCATGTGAATACTGCACCAGCAAATTCGGTGCACTCATGATGGGAGCCAAGATACGACCACCCAAAATCGTACAAGCAATCAATCCACCAATAGTCATACCCTGCGACATCACCACAAACGCCCCTGCAATAACAATGCTCACATAACTGATCTGCTGCAACATCTGAACGCTGTAATTAAGATTGTCATTGGCATGGCGCATTTTTAGGTCGTTATCAATGGTATCCTCTGTCACATCTAGCCATTTGGATAAAAACTTCCAATTGCCTGATCCTGCTTTGATGGTCTCCATCCCCTCAACCGTTTCCACCAAGATGCCTGTTTTTAGGTAAGAGGCGGTGGCATTTTCAGCAGAGATTTTGTCAATTTTTTTACGGCTAGACAGACCAAGCGCGATACCAATCACCGCAGCAATAATAGGAATCACCGCTACAATTGGAGAACCAATTATTGCGATTAACACGATGAATAAGAGACTCATCGGAATATCAACGAGCGTGAAGAGCGTACTGGCGGTAAAAAACGAACGAACCTGCTCATAACCTCGAAGCTGTGCCGCCAGTGAACCAACCGAGTTAGGCATCTTGTCCACACGCACTGCCAAGAGACGCTCAAAAATACTGCGTGAGAGCTTCTCATCCATGCCAATGACCATCTTGTCCATAACCTTTGAACGAGCAAACTTCATCGCTGCCTCAAACAAAATCATGAGCGCCACACCAGATGCCAAAATGATGAGCGTGTATTTACTGTTGGTGGGAATAACCCGATCATAGACCTGCATAGAAAACAAAGAGATGGCCAGTGCCAGCAAGTTGATGATCAGCGATGCGACCACTGCCTCAACCACCACGCTTTTATGACCTTTTAGATTTTGCATCAGAAGCTCATGAAAGCTGACCTTTTTTTCGGCAACCAGTCTGTCCGAGGTTCTGATTTTTGCCACAAAATCTAAATCCGATGTTTGGCAACTCACTCGCCCCTCTGGATTTTCAAACACCCAGTTTAGTCCATATTTTTGTACAATTCGTCCGTATCCAAGCGTTTTATGATGAGCAAACAGCGGCATATAAGCAGCATCAGGCTCATTCATGACATCAGGTTCATCCATGACACCCAATATTTCAAGCAAGGACACCAATTTATCCTTATGCACCTGTATGGCTGATACACGTGATAGAGCGGTATTTAGGCGATTTTTATCTACCGTGATGCCCACATCTTTTAGTAGTTCAAATACAGCAAACCCTAGGGCGGCACCCCCATTGTCTTTGATTAAGGCGTATTGATGGTGCTCATTGGGCACCGTAGCATTGTCATGGCTTTGGTTGGCAGGCATTGATTATCCTTTGATTGCTACATAAATTGTCATTTTCTTCATAGGCTTATGTGACAATAATGGTGTTGATATGGTTTAAAATCCAAGTCTCTAATGGGTGGTGACCTTGATGTTTGTGATAAATAATTCAAGAGTGTATTTAAGGTTATCCATGATTGCCAAGGGCGTATTAAATAAGATTGTTATGCCCTAGAAAGGTTTCGGTATCACGTTTTGATGCAATATAGAACATACGGATATTTTAGGCAACTTACTTTTTGAGGTGTGAATCCCCAAAAAACCGCTTGACATCAACACAACCTTGGCTCATGCTAGACATGCCCTGATCTTAAATACCCAATTTACCGTAATCTAAAATTGTCAATTGTTGGAAAAGTAGATGATGGTGCCTTGACGCTCCTGCATTTGCCCATCAATCATCTCGTTCATCTCTACCCCCTCACCGCTAGTAATGCCCTCTAACGCCTCACGCTCTTGACTTTGTGGGGCGTGCTCCGATGTCGTTTGACCGAGCATTTCGTCTTCTTGGCGTGGCGGTTCAATCCACAGATCTTTTTGATTGACAAAGCTGTCTTCTAGGTTTTTGTTGTTTGTGGATTCATGGAGCTCTTGACTGTCTTTGGCGGTGTTTCTGGTGCCGATGTTGGCTTTTGCCCATGACAAAAAGTTACGATAGGGGCGAAACTCATTGACGGGGGCGTGCATACTGGTATAGTCTGTTTGCCAATCCATCGCACCAAAATCCACTTGCAGCTTATAAAAACTTGCCACCATTTGGCTTTGCACTTCTAGCAGTTGCTGTTCATACTGGGTATGTTCACGTACCGCATTTAGGACTTCAAGCCATGATTTACGTCCTGCGATGAACTGACGACCATAAGAATCCACCACCAATTTTGCCCCCTCAATGGCAAGTTTAATGGACTGTTCTCTATCGCGTGATGAGGCAAACTCTTGATACTGGGTCTGCAATCCCTCCATCACCGTACGTCTTGTCGCCTCTTGGGTTTGGGTCAGGCTAAGAGCTCTGGCGTTGGCGGCTCTTGTCAGTGCGATGCTTGAAAAGCCTGCACCTGGATCATAAGACATGCCCACGGAGAACTCACCATCATCTTCGTTATTTTCGTGCTCAAACGTATGCTGGTACTGTGCATAAACGTTAGGATAGCGACCTGCTGCTTGTGCTTTTGCCTCTTGTTTGGCGGCTTCTACTTGAAAATGCTGACGCACCACACTGGGATGATAGTTACCAGAGTTGCCAAAAACTTGCGTCTCAAAATGCGTAGAATGAGCTTTGGCATAATCGGTTAGGGACTTCATGGTGATGTTATAGTTTTTTGCCCCCAAGTTCTCGCCGATGAGCTGTGCCAATCTTGCCCCTGCCACACGTTCTTGTTCTATGGCATTTTGCAGGGCATTTTGATCTTGATAAAAACGGTTTTTGACCAAATCTAGCTCAATCTTGGCAGACACGCCCTGCTCTACTCGTCGCTCCATCATCGCCTCAAATTCTTTTAGGCGTGTCAAACTGTCGGTATAAAGCTCTTGCAAAGCGATGGCATAGATATAGCTTCGCCATATGTCTATGGTGTTTTTGGCGACCGTGTTTTGTTGCTCAAAGACATAAGCATTGGCTGCTTTATTGTCATAAATGCTTTGATTAATCTGAGCGGTCAAGCGTCCGCCTGTCCATAATGGCTGACGAATAGAAATGGTACTGACCAGTCCATCGTCTTTATCATGTCCTGTGCTGATGGTCGGTGTGGGCAACAGTCCAAGCTTTGCCGCCTTCATACCCTCAACCGCTGCCACTTCATCGGCTTTTGCTGCACTAACCAATGGGTGTGTCTGGGTAGCACGCAGCAGCAGCGCATCCAAATCCAAAGGGTTAATGTCCGCATAAACCAACATGGGTGATAGCGACAATCCTAGTCCCAAGAGCAAGTTTTTTAGATTATGATACTTCATCTAGAGTCCAATCACGTATTGTGAATAACAAGCAAAGATTATGCCAAATTATGCATATGATAGCAAATTTTACAATAAAAAACCCACAAAATTCAGATAAATGTGGCATTTAAAAGATGAAAGCACGCTGATAAGAATCAAATGAAAAAATTGTTCAAAAACCAAGCTTTATCATCGCCAATACCAGCAATCACCCATAAAAAAATCCTTAAAACTAAACGCTTTAAGGATGCATATATGGAGCTCTTATCGAGAATTGAACTCGAGACCTCTCCCTTACCAAGGGAGTGCTCTACCGCTGAGCTATAAGAGCAAAAATAATGGAGCGGGTGGCGGGAATCGAACCCGCACCATCAGCTTGGAAGGCTGAGGTTCTACCACTAAACTACACCCGCATGGGTATTTGGGTAGGTAATGTATGGTGGTGGGGGAAGGATTCGAACCTTCGAAGCTTTCGCGACAGAGTTACAGTCTGTTGGGTTTGACCGCTCCCCAACCCCACCAAGGTGGTACAGGCATTTCTTTTAATGGTCTATTAAAAGATGAAGCCCCATAAAAGGGCTCAACCTGAAAGATATCTTAGGAGTGGTGCCGGCTGCCGGAATCGAACTGGCGACCTACTGATTACAAGTCAGTTGCTCTACCAACTGAGCTAAGCCGGCGATATTTCCTAAGTGGTGCGTATAATAACACAGATTTTAGATTGTGCAAGTTATTTTTTGTCAATATTCAAAATAATTATGCAAGCATATGATTTTTATGATGTTATTTTAAAAACCTTCCTCATTTCATACCCCTTAACATCAAAGCTGACACTGGGTCATTTGGGGCATATTTGGCGGAGATGACTAAATCATCAACCCTTGACACGCCATCTCTACGGCTTTGACAATCGCCAGCGCTTTTTTATTGGTTTCATCCCATTCGGCGACAGGGTCTGAATCTGCCACGACGCCTGCCCCTGCTTGAACGTGAACCTGTCCATCTTTTAATACAGCAGTGCGTATGGCGATGGCAGTGTCCATGTTGCCTGACCACCCAAGATACCCCACCGCACCGCCAAAGATACTACGACGAACCGGCTCTATCTCATCGATGATTTGCATGGCTCGGATTTTGGGGGCCCCAGAGAGTGTGCCTGCTGGAAACGTCGCACAGAACACGTCTAGGGCATCTTTATCAGCGAGCACTATCCCCTCAACATTACTGGCGATGTGCATGACTTGCGAATATCGCTCGATGAACATTTTATCCGTCACTTTTACCGTGCCAATATCACACACTTTGCCGATGTCGTTTCGCCCCAAATCAATGAGCATCAGATGTTCAGCAATCTCTTTTTGGTCGCAGAGTAGCTCGGCTTCTAGTGCCAAATCCTCATTGGCGTCCACCCCACGGCGGCGAGTGCCTGCCAGAGGGCGGACGGTCACTTTACGCTCATCGCCCACGCTCTCTATGCGTGACAAAATCTCAGGGGATGCTCCCACGACATGAAATGGCTCATCATCGCTAAGCTCACCCTGTATCAAAAATAAATAAGGCGAGGGGTTAAGATAACGCAGTGCCCGATACACCGCCAAGGCATCGCCATGAAACTCCCCAGAGAGTCTTTGGGCAGGAACAACTTGCATGACATCGCCCGCTTTGATGTAATCCTTAATACGGTTTACATCTGTACAAAATTTGTTTTGCCCTGTTTGTGAGACGAAATGCGGCAAGGGCTGCTTTTTGACTGACAGGTCAGGCTTGTGCGTCAGCAGATTTTCAATCACATCAAGGCTTTTCATGGCTTTTTTGTAGCCGTCTTTGGCACTGGCATCAGCATAGACCACGATGGATAGGGTGTGTTCTAGGTTATCAAATACCACCACTTGACTTGATAAAGTCAGCCACATGTCAGGCATATTTAAGGGGTTGGGTGCGTCTAAGGCACCCACAGAGGGCTCAATCACCCGTATCATGTCATAACCAAAATAACCCACCAACCCCCCACTAAATGTGGGTAAATCTGGCAGCTGTGCCTGCGTCGGCGTACGATATGTCGCCATGAATTCACGAATAAAATCAAAGGGGTTTTGTTCGCTAACCTCGCTCTTATCTTGGCGTCTGTCCTTTAAGATCACTTGATTATCACGATATTCAATGATGATGTCTGACCCAAGTCCAATCATGGAATATCTCGCCCAACGTTCGCCGCCCACCACTGACTCAAAGAGATAAGCCGACCCAAAAAACTTGCGTAAGTTGGCAAAGACCGAAACAGGCGTGGCATCGTCCATCAGGCGTTTTTTGATGAGTGGGATGTGAGTGTAACCTTGTTTTTTAAACTCTAAAAACTCATCTTGGGTCATTGGGCTAGACATGGATTTATCCTTTTATTGCAAAACATACATCATTTGAACTTTGCTTAACTTCTGGGTTTATTAAAATAGACTCACTAAAATAAGGTTATTAAAATTAAGGTTTCAATGAAAAATAGGCGAAGGTGGCTCACCTTCTCAGCTTTTTATTAACTTCATCTTAACTTTGTCTTAAATTTGTGTGACTTCATCATTCTACATCAAAACGCTCGCCCATCAAACACAGTTAAGCCAAAAATGCCATAAAATATTCTATCATACCACAATTTTACTGATAAATTTTTAATTTTTAAAAACGCCAAAAAACGCTTTTTTTAACCTTGATAAAAATCAAAAATCCCTTATAAAAGTTGTGCCAATGTATGAATGTATGTTAGGACATTGGTATTATTCACCCAAACCAAGGAAATACTTCTATGAGTATGAAAGTCGCTCGCTGGTACGGTCAGCGTGATATCCGTGTAGAAACCGCCCCCATTCCCACCCCAAAAGCCCATCAAGTCAAAATCGCTGTCAAATACACAGGCATTTGTGGCTCGGACTTGCACGAATATTTGGGCGGTCCGATTTTTATTCCCACCAAAGACAACCACCCCTATTCAGGACAAAAAGCCCCCATCACCATGGGTCATGAATTTGCTGGCGAAATCGTAGAAGTGGGCAGCGAAGTCCATAACGTCCAAGTGGGCGACCGTGTGACCGTTGAGCCCATCCTTGCCAAAAATGGTCTAAAAGGCAAATATAACCTAGATGAGAACCTAGGCTTTGTGGGCTTGATGGCGGACGGCGGGTTTGCTGAATTTTGCGTCGTAGATGCCGAGCTTGTTCACAAACTACCTGATAGCATTGACTATGAGCAAGGCGCATTGACCGAGCCTGCCGCCGTTGCCTTGTATGCGGTGCGTCAAAGTAAACTCAAAGCTGGCGATACTGCGGCGGTGTTCGGCTGCGGTCCGATTGGACTACTCACCATTGAAGCCTTGCGTGCGGCTGGGGCGACCGAAATTTATGCGGTGGAGTTATCCAAAGAGCGTCAAGCCAAAGCAGCCGAGCTAGGGGCGATTATCATTGACCCCGCCCAAGTGGACGCCGTCGCCGAAATCAAACGCTTGACAAATGGTGGTGCGGACATCTCCTTTGAAGTAACAGGCGTTGCCCCTGTA
>JBHCFR010000142.1:0-8227 GCA_041801945.1 Moraxella sp.
AGCTACGTCCTTTGGCTTGGAGCAGCTGACCATGGGTGATGGTGCCGATTTGGCTGATTTTACCGTCAGCAGGACAAGCGATGCCGTCGGGTGTGTCATCGATGGGACGCACGCCACTTTTTAATTCACGAGTAAAGAAATCATTAAAGCTGTCATAATCATCTAAGCTGCCTCGCTCGTACTCTGCCAAATCAATGTCATAAGCTTTGGCAAAGGTATGAATAAAGGCTTTTTTGATGAAGGGATTTTGGCTTTTGGCAAGATAGCCTGCCGCCGAAGATAAAGTTTGTTGGGGTGCTAAGTTTTGAGCAAGGGTAAATAGGTTCATGGCAGCCTCAGGTAAAAAAGAAGTTATTCTAATCAATATTTGCTATAATGTGTGTGTATTTTTTGCAAATTTCACGTTTAAATTCATGAAAGCACTCATCCAACGGGTCACATCCGCTCATGTCGCTGTCGCTGGTGAAATCATCGGTAAAATAGATGCTGGCGTGCTTGCCTACATCGGCATCGGCAAGGAAGATGATGCTGAGCGTGCCTGTCAGCTTGTAGATAAGCTCTTGACTTATCGTATTTTTGAGAACACCACCGACGCGGATAAACTCGGTAAAATGGACAAGTCGCTGCTAGAAGTTGGTGGGGGATTACTGCTTGTATCACAATTTACCTTGATGGCAAATACAGGCAAGGGACGCCGCCCTGATTTCGCCCCTGCCATGCCGCCAGCGGATGCCAAAAAGCTGTTTGATCACTTGATAGCTTATGCCAAATCCAAACACCCCAATGTCCAAACAGGCGAATTTGGGGCGATGATGGAGGTGGTCTCGGTCAATGATGGGCCGATTAACTTTCTGCTAGAAGTATGATGGCTCTTTGCTTGATACTGCTTAGATAATTTTGGGGTTTGGTGCTTATTTGGGCTTGCTTGGTTATTTGATTCGTGCCACATCTTGCATTAATGGCGGGGGTAAGGGTAAGGGCTGACCAATCGCCGCCACAGCATCAGGCGAACCAACAACCAAGGCATGAAAGCCCTGTTCGCTCATCACGCCATTGACGATTTGTACTTTGCCGAGCTTTTCGCCATCAGGGGCTTCTTCGCCTAATAACACACGATGTAGATAGGCTTTGGGGCTTGCCTTAAAATACAGGCGAGCGATGATCTCTTGTCCAAGATAGCAGCCTTTATCATAATCCACGCCAGCACGTTGATGCAGACGCAGCTCTTGGGGTTGGAACAGTCCTTGGGTGTTTTTGGTTATCCAGTAATTGCCCGTTTGTATGCTCAGCTTGGCCCAACTGTTAAAGTCCGCCTTATTTTCGTCATGAGTAAAGGTGGGAGCATCATTTGCGACGCTTGGATAAATCGGGGTGGGGGTAGATTGGATAAACTTAGAAAAAGCACCGTATTTCTTAATGTGAGAGGTCAATTCGTCCATGCAGTCAGTGGCGGTGATGAGGGTAAATGTCTCCTCGTCAGGACGGTTTACCCACAATCCAAAATGAACCCGCCCTTTTAAATCACTGATGGCACAGGGCAAAAAATCTTGGGTCAGTTTATGGACATTGACCGTCAGCTGACCTTGCAAAAATTTGGCGGCATCTTTGCCAGTTAGGGTCAGTTGTGAAAATTGACTCATGGTGATTTCTCGTTGGTTGGTGTGAGGTCCGGTGTTGGCGTTTGATTTTAGCATTTACAATAAGGTGATTTTAAGTTATTTTCAAGCCAAAATTCATCAAAAATGCTATAATCATTCATTTGAATTGGAAAATAACATGAGCTATCCTGCCTGCCCTAAATGCACCCAAGATTACACCTATGCCGATGGTGAGCTGCTCATCTGTCCGATGTGTGGTCATGAGTGGACGGATAACGAAGGGGCGGATGAGACGCCCATCATCAAAGATGCTGTGGGCAATGTGCTGTCCGATGGCGATAGCGTGACCGTCATCAAAGACCTAAAAGTCAAGGGCATGAGCACGCCCATCAAAGTGGGCACGAAGGTCAAATCCATTCGTCTGATTCATGATGCACCAGATGATCATGACATAGATTGTAAGATTGATGGGTTTGGGGCGATGAAATTAAAATCCAGCGTGGTCAAAAAAGCCTAGCCAAACAATCCCCCCAAAAAAACACCCCAAAGGTTAGCTCTAACTTTTGGGGTGTGTTTCTTTATCAGTATGTTCATTCACCAAAATAAAAAACTGATGCCGATCAGAATCAGCAGCACGCATTGGAGTAATAAAAAGTTTTGATGTTTTTTAAGAAAAAGAAACAGGTTAAAATTTGGTTTCTTAGCATCACTTTTTTGAAGTTCGCTTTTTTGGACGTGGGCGACTTCCACATTGGGCTCAGCAGGTTCTCTTGGGCTTTTTATGTCATGGGATGACGATTGACGATTGAAAACATCATTAGGATTTGTGCCCATGACCATACCATCCTCCTGTGTGCTAAGATATAGGTTACTTTTTAATCAAAATGTTGTAATTTTATGTAATTAAAGATTGCGATAGATGATTTATTTGTTATTTACTGTGTTATTATATCGGCTTTTTTGAAAAAATTAAAGAAAAAATAGGGGTTTATTGTAAAGATTTATCAATTTTTTGTAAATTTATGATGACAAGGGTGTTTTTAAATCATAAAACAATGAACCGGTGTCATGACCGATGAAATCAAATCAGACAGTCGTGCCAAAAAATGATAAAATAGACCAGTTTAGCGACCCAATTAGGAAAATTCTCATGACACTGACTGCCGACCAAGTATTATTTGAAAAAGCCAAACGCCATATCCCCGGTGGTGTAAACTCGCCCGTGCGTGCGTTTACAGGGGTGGGAGGTACGCCTGTCTTCGTCTCTCGTGCCTCTGGGGCTTATCTGTACGACACCCAAAATCGTGCGTATGTTGATTATGTGGGTTCATGGGGTCCCATGATTTTAGGTCATGCTCATCCTAAGGTCATCGCCGCGGTCAAAGAAGCGGCTGATGATGGTCTGTCCTTTGGGGCACCCACCCCATTTGAGACCACGATGGCAGATTTGATTTGTGAGCTGATTCCTCACATTGAGCTCATTCGCATGGTGTCATCAGGCACAGAGGCGACCATGAGTGCCATTCGTCTTGCCAGAGGCTATACAGGGCGAGATAAGATTGTCAAATTTGAAGGGGGCTATCATGGGCATTCAGACAGCCTGCTCGTCAAGGCAGGTTCTGGGATGTTAGACATTGGCGAGCCGACTTCTAAGGGCGTGCCTGCTGATTTTGCCAAGCATACGGTGACCCTGCCATACAACGATGTGGACGCTCTTAATTCTGCCTTTCAACAATTTGGCGATGAATTTGCTTGCGTGATTTTAGAACCCATCGCAGGCAACATGAACATGGTCATCCCCTCCCAAGCGTTCCATGATACGCTGCGTCATCTTTGTACCAAGCACGGTGCGGTGCTCATCTTTGATGAGGTGATGACAGGGTTTCGCGTCGGGCTGCGTGGGGCGAGCGAGTATTTTGGCATCACCCCTGATTTGACGACCTTTGGTAAAATCATCGGAGCAGGACTGCCTGTGGGGGCGTTTGGCGGTAAGCGTGAAATCATGGAGTGTATCGCTCCCTTGGGCGGCGTCTATCAGGCAGGGACACTCTCAGGCAACCCTTTGGCGATGCGAGCGGGCAAGGCGATGTTTGATGAGCTAACCTGTGAGGGTTTTTATGAGGAGTTAAGTGCCAAAACTGCCAAACTGGTGGGCGGCTTACAGGCATTGGCGGATCAGCATGGCATAGACTTTGCAAGCTGTCATGTGGGTGGTATGTTTGGGCTGTTTTTTGCCAAAGAGCTGCCCAAAAACTTCGGTGAAGTGGCAAAAGCAGACACCAAACGCTTTAATGCGTTTTTCCATGCCATGCTAAAACAGGGTATTTATCTAGCTCCCTCTGCTTTTGAGGCGGCGTTCATGTCCTCTGCTCATACCAATCAGGATTTGGATCACACCTTGGCGTGTGCTGATAGGGCTTTTGCTCAATTGGCTCATTAACAAGCACTCACACCAAAAGATAAAATGACAAACATTTCACAAAAAGACATTGACTGGTTTTGGCAAGCCATTGATGACACCAACACCAAAAAAGGTGCTCATTGGAGCAAATATGACATTGATGAGCATTTAGAAAATTTGACCCAGTATTTAAGTCAATTTGATGTAGACAGATTGGTTATCTTTGAACGCTTGCTCCAAAAAACCTTATATGATTTGGAGGTTGAACCGATTGCCGAGTTATCCATCATTTTACAAAACCCTTTTCAAGTCAGCGGGGGTGAATATGATTTTGATGGTTATATATCCACAGATGGGTTCATTTATTTTCGCTGTTGGCTCATTTTAAAGGGTCGGGCGTTTATTGACGAGATGATGGAGAACATTGAAAATTTCGTCAATGGCAAATACAGCTTTAATATCGGCGATGTTTGGGCAGAAGGGCTTTTGTATGTCACCGATGATGCTTGTCAGGTGAATGAAGACCCTTGTATCCGAGATTGGGTGTGGCAGCATCATCCTGAATATCATTATGATCGCACATTAAACCCAAAATTTGTACATCCAGCAGCAGGCAAAACATTGGGCAAGCGTTATCCAAAGCTCGTCAAAAAGATGGTTGCCATACGCTGATTTGATAGCCATCATTTGGCTTAAATACAACAAACATGATGTTTTTGGTGTTAAGAACCCAAAACATGAGAGAATACCAACACGCCTGATGGCGACTTGATTTTTTAAAATTAACAACCATTAAATTGTGTTATTAACTATTTTTTACCCTGTGTAATTTGGAACATCACAAATGCTATCAAAAGTCATCGGTGCGGTCATCGGCACCAAAAACGAACGTGAATTAAAACGCATGCGTAAAGTCGTGGACAAGATTAATGCACTTGAACCTGCGATTTTGGCATTGTCCGATGATGAATTGCGTCAAAAAACAGATGAGTTTAAGAGACGTCATGCCCAGGGCGAGAGTCTTGATAAGCTGCTACCTGAGGCATTTGCGGTGTGCCGTGAAGCATCCAAACGCGTCAATGGCATGCGTCATTATGACGTACAGCTGATTGGCGGCATGACCTTGCACGAGGGCAAGATTGCCGAGATGAAGACCGGCGAGGGTAAGACGCTCATGGCAACCCTTGCCATCTATCTGAACGCCATCAGTGGCAAAGGCGTGCATGTGGTGACGGTGAACGATTATCTGGCAGGACGTGATGCCGATCTTAACCGCCCTTTGTTTCACTTTTTGGGCTTGACGGTGGGCGTGATTTATAGTCAGCAGCCTCCTCATGAGAAGTTTGATGCCTATCGTGCGGACATCACCTATGGCACCAATAACGAATATGGCTTTGATTATCTGCGTGACAACATGGTGTTTAGCAAAGATGAAAAAAAGCAACGCCCTCTAAACTACTGCATCATTGATGAGATTGACAGTATTTTGATTGATGAAGCCAGAACGCCGCTCATCATCTCAGGGCAGGCGGAGGATTCTGCCCATCTGTATGCCCTAATCAACAACATCATCCCTCGTCTAAAAAAATCCGACAATGAAGAGGATAATAAGAACAATACGGCAGAGGATTTTTGGATTGATGAGAAAAACCGAGCCATTGAGATTAGTGAAAAAGGCTACGAGAAGATAGAAAAATTCTTGGTAGAAGTGGGAGAGCTTGGCGAGAAAGAGAGTCTGTACAGTCCTGCTCGTCTGCCCTTACTGGCTCATGTACAAGCCGCCATCAGAGCCCATCATTTATTCATTAAAAATGTGCATTATATCGTCGATGAAGGTGAGGTCATCATCGTCGATGAAAACACAGGGCGTACCATGCCTGGTCGTCGTTGGAGCGAGGGTTTGCATCAGGCGGTGGAGGCAAAAGAGGGTGTGGAGATTCAAGCCGAAAACCAAACCATGGCAACCACCACCTTCCAAAACTATTTCCGTCTGTATGACAAGCTCTCTGGCATGACAGGCACCGCCGATACAGAAGCAGCAGAGTTTAAATCCACCTATAACATTGATGTGGTGATTATCCCCACCCACCGTCCGATTGCCCGTGTGGATTTAAACGATCAAATCTTCTTATCTAAACTCGGCAAATACCAAGGCATTATCCGTGAAATCCGTGACATCACTGCTAAGGGTGCACCTGTCTTAGTGGGGACAGCCACCATTGAGGCCTCCGAGGAGCTGTCTTATTTGTTGGATCAAGCAGGCATCAAGCATAATGTTCTAAACGCCAAACAGCATGAGCGAGAAGCCGAAATCATCGCTCAAGCAGGCAGACCAGCCACTGTCACCATCGCCACAAACATGGCAGGACGTGGTACGGACATCATCTTAGGGGGTAACTGGCAAGCCGAAATAGACAGCTTAGCCGACATCAGTGAGAGCGAAAAAGCCGACATACAAAGCCAGTGGCAGGCACGCAACGAAGCCGTCAAAGCGGCAGGCGGACTACACATCATCGGTTCGGAGCGTCATGAATCTCGCCGTATTGACAACCAGCTGCGTGGGCGTGCAGGACGACAAGGCGACCCTGGACAGTCTCGGTTTTTCTTGTCGTTAGAAGATGACCTGATGCGGATTTTTGCAGGCGACCGTGTCGTCTCAATGATGCGTGCCATGGGTCTAAAAGAAGATGAGGCGATTGAACATAAAATGGTTTCTCGCTCTATTGAGAATGCTCAGGGTAAGGTGGAGGCACGCGACTTTGATGCCAGAAAAAGCCTGCTAAAATACGATGATGTTGCCAATGAGCAGCGTAAAGTCATCTATGGACAACGTGATGACCTGCTAGAAGAGATTGATTTACAAGAATCCATCAAAGCCATGCACCATGAGGTTTATAATGCACTCATCACCCAGTTTGTGCCTGTGGGGTCGGTGGATGACCAATGGAATATTGATGGGCTAGAAGATGAGATAGAAGAGGCATTTGGTTATTATATGCCCATTAATGATTGGCTAGATGCTGACCGCCGTTTGGATGAGGAGGGGCTTCGTGCTAAGATTGTGGAGTTTGCCATCGATCACTACGAACAAAAGCGTGCCTCCATTGGTGAACAAAATGCCGCAAGATTAGAGCGAGATTTCATGCTGCGTAACCTAGATCGCCACTGGAAAGAGCATCTAACCCAAATGGATCAGCTGCGTAAAGGCATCCATTTGCGTAGCTATGCCCAAAAAAATCCAGAGCAAGAGTATAAGCGTGAGTCTTTTACCTTGTTCCAATCCATGCTTGGGGCAATCAAGTCAGATGTGGTGCAGGATTTGGCGCGTGTGCGTATCGCCACCCCAGAGGAGATCGCCCAGATGGAGGAGGAGCGTCGTCGTCAAGCTGAGATGATGAAGCTTAATTTTGAGCATCATGACATGGGGTTAGAGGGCGAGATTGACACTGAGGACAATCCGCCACGCCCACCCCAAAATGTTCAGCGTATCACGCTCACCTTGGGCGGAACCGTGCCATCATCACCGACCTCTTATGATGAGACACATCAGGCAGATGAGGATGATGAGAGGCTGCGTGATGAAGAGACCTTTTTCCCTGCCAACATCAACCGTAACGCCCCTTGCCCCTGTGGCAGTGGCTTAAAATACAAACAATGTCATGGCAAGATTTAAAATAGCAAGGTGTAAGACAAGTCACCGTTGATATAAAAAAGGGGGTGATTTAATCACTTCCTTTTTTATTTTGGGTTTTTATCTGACTTGTTTTTTTACTGTGATGAATTGTTGGTCTGTCATAAGCTTAGTTTGACAAGGAGGAGCCTTTCATGTCAATCACCCACACCTCCGCCTGCGAGCCGAGGCGAAACGGAATGCCCCAAAAACCATAGCCTGATGACACCAGCACATGTGTGCCGTTAATGTACTCATGTCCATACGCCACCCGATTTAGGGCTTTGACAATAAAATTGGCGGGGAATACCTGCCCGTTATGGGTATGCCCTGAGACTTGCAAATCTATGGGAAGCTCAGTGTTCTCATCAATCTGACTGGGGCGGTGATCAAGTAGGATGACAGGATAATGAGTGTCCACACCTGCCATCAGCTCACGAGTGGTTCTTCTTTTGGTGTTGTGATCATCATAGCGACCGATGATGGTCATGGGCGAGCCATTAATGCTTAGCGTATGAACCTTATCATTTAACAGTATTGCCCCACTGTCACGGATGG
>JBHCFR010000143.1:0-3169 GCA_041801945.1 Moraxella sp.
GGGTCGCGGGTTCGAGCCCCGTCCGCTGCGCCATTTTTTTTAGAAATGCTGGCACTTAGCATTCTGGCTGATACCCCAAGTCTCTCTGATTTGGGGTTTTTGCTGTTGCTTGATGACTGGCAAAGCAGCCTATATAATGACAACTCAGACGATATCAATGCACGTTTTTAGCTGTCCGTATTTTGTCTTGATTGAAAATCAAATCTTTTAATATTTCATCATCGCCCTTTAAAAAAACACCAAAACCCTCATTGAGTACCCCAACCATGGTCTCATTGACCATTTAACCTCATTTGTCTGTCAGGCATAAGCGAGAACCCATGAGCGAACATTCTACCTCCCAATTAGCCGCCCTTATTCAGCTTGGTAAAGAGCAAGGCTATCTGACCTATGCTGAGATTAATGACCAACTGCCAGAATCTGTCACCGAAAGCGATCAGGTAGAAGACATCATTGCCATGCTCAGTGATGTGGGTATTGCCATTTATGAAGTCGCTCCTGATGAAGACGACATTATTTTGGCAAACTCAGGTAGTGATGATGACATGGCGGCCGATGAGGCAGCGGCGGTACTTGCCAGCGTGGAGACCGAACCTGGACGCACCACCGACCCTGTGCGAATGTACATGCGTGAGATGGGTACGGTGGACTTATTGTCTCGCGAGGGTGAAATCAGCATCGCCAAACGCATCGAGGAGGGCACCCGTGAAGTCCAATACATCATGGCTTACTGGCCCGGTACAGTCAAATTCGTGCTTGATGAATACGCACAAGTAGAGTCAGGCGAGAGAAAAATCTCTGACATCGTCACAGGCTTTTTGTCCCTAGATGATGGCGACTTTGAAATCCAAGAGAGCGAGAGCGATGCTGAATTAGATGGTGCCACAAAGAATGATGATGAATCCGAAGACGATGACAGCAGCCTTAGTCTAGACACCGACAGCGATGACAGCAGCCTAGATCCTGAGGAGGTCAAAGCACGCTTTGATGAGATTGAACGCCTGTTTAATCATGCCAAAAAAATGCTAGAAAAGCACGGACGAAACAGTGATAAAGCCAAAGCCGCTTATGATGAGCTTGCCACCAAGTTCATGCTCATCAAGCTCAATAATCGCCTATCTGACCAAATCATGTCGCTCATGCGTGAGGTTTATGAAGATGTACGCACCACCGAACGCCAAATCATGCGTTTGGTCATTCGTAAGGGCAAGATGCCCCTTGATGAATTCAAAAAAACCTTTCCTAGTAACGAGACCAACTTAGATTGGCTCGCCCATCGCATTGATGGCAAGCCTGCCTTTGCCCACACCCTAGAAGCCATCATGCCCGATGTGGTCGTGCTGCAAAAGAAAATTCTGGCTCATGAGCAAAACCTGCAAATGAACATCAAGGACATGAAAGCGGTAGCACGCCAAATGGCGATTGGAGAAGCCAAAGCCCGTCGTGCCAAAAAAGACATGGTGGAGGCAAACCTACGTCTGGTCATCTCTATCGCCAAAAAATACACCAACCGTGGTTTACAGTTTCTTGATCTCATTCAAGAGGGTAACATTGGCTTGATGAAAGCGGTGGATAAGTTTGAATATCGTCGTGGTTATAAGTTCTCCACCTATGCCACATGGTGGATTCGCCAAGCCATCACCCGCTCTATTGCTGACCAAGCGCGCACCATTCGTATTCCTGTCCACATGATTGAGACGATTAACAAAATCAATCGTGTCAGCCGTCAGCTCTTGCAAGAAATGGGACGTGAACCAACACCAGAAGAGCTTGGTGAACGTCTGGACATGGACGAAGCCAAAGTGCGTAAAGTCCTAAAAATCGCCAAAGAACCCATCTCTATGGAAACGCCCATCGGTGATGATGAAGACAGTCATTTGGGGGACTTTATTGAGGACAGCACCATTTCAAGCCCCGTGGACAGTGCCACCGCAGAAGGGCTTCGTGAGGCAACTCGTGAAGTGCTAGACAATCTCACCGAACGCGAGGCAAAAGTGCTAAAAATGCGATTTGGGATTGACATGGCGTCCGATCATACCTTAGAAGAAGTGGGTAAACAGTTTGATGTGACGCGTGAACGCATTCGCCAAATAGAAGCCAAAGCCCTACGCAAACTTCGTCATCCCTCTCGCTCGGAACATTTACGTTCTTTTCTTGAAAACGATTAATGGCGGCACATTATAGCACTCCATGCTTTGCCCCATGATGACAAATAACCACGTATGCATCGTGGTTATTTTATGCTTGAAAATCAGCCCTACGTCCCCATTAATAAAGCCAGACACGGTTGTTTTAACTTAAATGAAACCTCACTTCAACCAAGCAGCCAACATTATTCATTTAACCAGCGTAGCCCGATTACCATGACCACTAAATTTACCGACCTAAACATCGCTCCGACCCTCCCAAACGCCAAACGTACCGAGATTCAAAACCCTGAGCTGTGGCAATTTCCCATGGATTACCCTTTGAGCATCATCGGACATGAAGGCGAACATGACAGTTTGCGTCATGAGGTTACTCTCATCTTAGCCGAAATATTTCCTGATTTTGATGTCGCTAGCATGGTGGTGCGACCCTCCAAGACAGGACGTTTTCACGCCTTACGCATCAATCTACGCCTAACCTCTGCCGATGAGGTCAACCGTCTTTATGCCGCCCTTGATAAAGCCAAGACGGTCAAGACAGCGGTTTAACCATACCTCTCATGTTATCACAAATCTCATCAAAAAGATCGCTTGCACAAGTCGGTCTTTTTTTATAAACTGCCAATATCATCATACCCCGTACTTACTTATGGATATCATCCCCCCAAAAGCCCCTACCACCTTACGCTTACTACACACTTCTGATTGGCACATTGGCAAACGCCTGTTTAATCAAAGCCGATATGATGAGTTTGAAAGTTTCTTAGATTGGTTAAACACCGCCATCACCACTCATGAGGTGGAGATCCTCATCGTTGCAGGCGATGTTTTTGACACCGCCACACCCAGTAACAAAGCTCAGGAATTGTATTATGAATTTTTGGGCAAGGTTGCCAAAAGCCCCTGTCAGCACGTCATCATTACCGCCGGCAATCACGACAGCCCTACTTTTTTGGATGCACCCAAAGCCATTTTAAAGTCACTCAATGTTCAGGTCATCGGACAAGCCACCCCCGATCCGA
>JBHCFR010000144.1:0-2987 GCA_041801945.1 Moraxella sp.
ATCATGGCAACTATTTGGCGTATGGATTAGGGGCGACGACGCTCTGGGTACTGGGCATTCCACATCGTTTTGCAGTCATGCACGGTAAAACTCGGCGTGGGGCATTGGTGTTTGATGTGGCGGATTTGGTCAAAGATGCGATTGTGTTGCCGTGGGCATTTGTTTGTGCCAAAGAAGATTTTAGCGAACAAGAATTTCGCCAAAAAATCTTGCAAAAATTCACACAACATAAAGCACTTGATTTTATGTTTGAACAAGTGAAATTGGCTTCGCAACATTTTAAATAAATTTCAGGCTGCCTGAAAAATATTTGTAGTTGAAAAAAGGGTATTTTAGATGATTGTTACCTTTATTTCTCAATGTGAAAAAAAGGCTTTGGCACGCACTCGGCAAGTATTAGATGCGTTTGCCAATCGGATTGGTGATAATACTTGGCAAACGGTCATCACCGAAGACGGTTTGGCAATGGTTAAAAAATTGCTCTCTCGTACCGCCAGCAAAAGTACGGCGATTAGTTGCTATCGTTTTCATACTCGCAAACACAGCGAGCTTTTGTGGATTGTGGGTAATCGTCATAAGTTTAATGAATGGGGCTGGGTGCCGGTGAATCGCACCAAACGCAATATTTTGCATAGTGAATGGCAAAATGATTGGCAATATATCAGTGCCATTCAAATTATGGCGACTTTATCAGCGTTATTGCATGATTTGGGTAAATCAACGCTTGGCTTTCAACATAAATTAACGCAAGGAAGTACACAGGGCGACCCGTATCGTCATGAATGGATTTCTTTAAAAATGCTGTTGTGGCTAACGCAAGATTGTCAAACGGATACCGCATGGTTAGAACGCTTTGTTCAAATTGATGATTGGTTAGCGAAGCAAAAATAATCGGCATTAAGTCGTTATTTACAAACGGATAAATTGGAATATGCGGATTTGTCCAAATTACCGCCATTGGGCGGGTGGCTTTCTTGGTTGATTGTCAGTCATCATCGTTTACCGCCATTAACAGAAGTCTTTTTGGAAAAGGGCGTTCGTATAAACTTTCAAAAAAACCATCCATACTATATTAAACATTTTGAATTGCCACTTAATCAAGTTTATGCTGAATTAAAAGCCCATGATTATTGGGTCAGAAATCCTAAAACATTGGATACTGGCGGTAAAAAACTCAAAGATTTTTGGCAATTTGAAGAATGCGTGATTGACAGCAAATCTTGGCAAGGCAGCGTCAAACGCTGGGCAAGAAAAGCCTTGCAAGACCCGACACTACAAGCATTATCAACAAAAAATCAGCCTGTTGATAATGCGATTTTGCTCTATTTATCAAGACTGTGTTTGATGGTAGGCGACCACAATTATTCATCATTAAAAGACCATGATTCTCGCCGTGTAGCCACCCAATCTACACTTACTCTATTAGCCAATACCGACCGCAACACACGAAAACCCAAGCAATATTTAGATGAACATTTGTTGGGTGTAGCGTCATTTACCGCACATTTTGCACGCCATTTACCGATTATTAGCGAGCAATTACCCACGCTTATCAAACATCGTCCATTAAGTAAAAATACCGATATTGACCGATTTGCTTGGCAAAATCATGCTTTTAAAATGGCGAAAAGTGTGCAAGCCGATAGTGATACACATGGCTTTTTTGGGGTTAATATGGCATCTACAGGTTGTGGTAAAACGATTTGTAATGCCCGTATTATGTATGCTTTATCCGATGAGAAAAAAGGGGCGAGATTTACCATTGCTTTGGGACTTAGAGTTTTGACTTTGCAAACTGGCTTAAGTTTACGCAAAGATTTACATTTAAATGATGAACAACTGGCGATTTTGGTGGGCGGTAGTCAAGTGCGTCAATTATTTGCCATCAATCAACAAGAACAGGCATGGCAGCAGAACACGGACGACCAATCAAGCACCACATGGGGCAGTGAATCGGCAGATGAATTGGTCGATGGGATTGTGGATTTTACGCCAAATTTCCATGCGTTAGATGAGCTTAATATTGATACCTTGCTGGCTGAACGTAAGGCACGAGATTTGTTATTTTCGCCTGTGGTAACGTGTACTATTGACCATTTAATGCAAGCGAGCGAATGCAAACGGGGTGGTGGATATATCGCTCCGATACTTCGTTTGTTAAGTAGCGATTTGATTTTGGATGAACCTGATGATTTTGACCATCAGGATTTACCTGCATTGGCACGTTTGGTGCATTTGGCAGGAATGTTTGGCTCAAAAGTGTTGCTTTCATCGGCAACGCTACCGCCTGATTTGATAATAGGATTATTTGAAAGCTATTTGGCAGGGCGAAAATTATTTAATCAGAGCCAAAACAAACCCACGCCACAAGTGGTGTGTGCATGGTTTGACGAACAAAAAAATGGGACGAAGATTGAGTGTTGTAGCGACACACAAAAATTTAACGAACATCATCAAGCCTTTGTACAAAAACGTGTGAAATTTTTGCACGAACAACCTATTCGCCGTAAAGCAAGTATTTTGCCTGTTGAGATTGTGTATCATCAAGACAAAAAGGCTCAATTTTATACAGAATTGGGGCAAAAAATCATTGATGGTGCAATGGAACTACATCAATCCTATCATACGGTGAATGAAAAAACAGGGCAATCCATGAGCATTGGCTTGGTTCGGATTGCCAATATCAAACAGTTGGTACAACTTGCGTTTTACCTAAAAAATGCCCAAGTGGATAAAGATACGCATATTCATGTGGCGTGTTATCACGCTCGGCAGTTGCTGGTCTTGCGAAATCAGTTGGAATACGCATTGGATAAAGTATTAAAACGCAATGGCGATGATGAACAGGTGATTTTTGAGCATGAAGAAATCCGTCAGGCGATGGCTAAAAGCCCTACAAAACATCATATTTTTATGGTACTGGCAACGCCTGTGGCAGAAGTGGGACGAGACCATGATTATGATTGGGCGATTGTTGAGCCAAGTTC
>JBHCFR010000145.1:0-5532 GCA_041801945.1 Moraxella sp.
GACAGAGAGGCGGTGGACAGGCTTATTGGCATGGTCGGCGTGGTGGATGTGGTGATTCCTAGGGGGGGGGCGAGGGCTCATAGAGCGTATCGCCAATCATGCATGTGTGCCGGTCATCAAGCATTTAGATGGTAACTGCCACACTTATGTGGACAGCCATGCTGATATTGACATGGCAGTCACGGTCTGTGTCAATGCCAAGACATCACGTTATTCCCCTTGTAATGTCATGGAGACGCTGCTTGTACACCAAGACATTGCCGATACTGCTTTACCACAAATCACCCAAGCCATGCACGATGTGGATAACAGCATGGTGTTTCGGGCGTGTCAGCACTCCCAAACCATTTTGGCAAACCATGACCTAAATGTAGAGCCTGCCAGCGATGATGATTGGTATCGTGAGTATCTTGCCCCCATGCTGGCGGTTAAGGTCGTGGATGATTTAGATGAAGCCATCGCCCACATCAACCACTATGGCTCACATCATACAGATGTCATCATCACCGACAGCTATGAGCACAGCCAAAGGTTCATCCGCGAGGTGGATTCAAGCTCGGTGATGGTGAATGCTTCTAGCCGTTTTGCAGATGGTTTTGAATATGGGCTAGGTGCAGAGATTGGCATTTCCACCGATAAGATTCATGCTCGAGGACCCGTGGGACTTCATGGTCTAACCTCGCAAAAATGGGTGGTGTTCGGACATGGCGAAATTCGGACATAGCGAATTCGGACATCGCCAAGCCTGATGATAAAGTAGACCCCAAAAGCACGACGTCTTTTGGGGTTTGTTTTATAGGGTGGTGTGCACACGTGCGTTTTGGGTATTTTTTATGCTAAAATTTATGCTATAATTAAAGTCTCACAAATATTAGGGAAATCGTCATGGACAGATTTAATTTCAACTTCGCCCCCTACAACACCCTAACCGCCAGCGAACAAAAACAACTACAAAAACAGCTGCAAATCATCTTTTTTGATGATAATGCCCCCATCATCACCGCAGGCGAGCCCATGGATGCTCTATATGTCGTCATCAAAGGCGTGGTCAAAGAGCTTAGCGATGATGGTGAGGTGATGGCACTGTATCGCACCAATGACAGTTTTGAGGCTCGTGCGTTGTTTGAGGACACGAGTCCTCACAGCTTTATTTGTGCAGAGCAGTCACTCTTGTACGTCTTGCCCAAGCCGCTCATCTTAAACTTAATCAGCTCTAATGTGCGTTTTGGGGCGTATTTTTATAAGGGCATTGCCGAGAGATTGACCAGTCTTAGCCACCATGAGGGACATGAGTTTGCCCAGCTGTTTCATGCCAAAGTGGCAGATGCGTATCATCACGGCACATTATGGGTGGATGGAGCGATGAGTCTTGCCAATCTGGCTCAGATGATGCGTGAGAATAAAGCGAAGTCTGTACTGGTTCGTCATGAGGATAAGGTGGGGTTGATTACCGAATCGGTGTTTCGTGATGCCATCGTCCATGGGGCGGACATCCATGATGGGATTTTTAACCATGCCACCTTTGAGCTCATTGGGGTAGATGGAGAGGATTTTTTGTTCAACGCTCTGCTTATCATGACCACGCATCGCATTCAGCGTTTGGCGGTCAAAGACAACGGCAGGGTTATCGGCGTGCTAGAACAGATGGACATTTTGGCGTACCTGTCTAGCCACAGTCATTTGGTGGCTGAGAGGCTGCATCGGGCGGACAGCCTAGGAGAGCTTGCCCAGATTGCAAGCAGCATGACCGACTCCATTTCATCTTTGCAGGCAAGCGGCATGAGTGCCGTGCAGCTCGCTCGCCTGATGCAAGTGCTAAATGGACAGCTTTTTGAGAAAGCGTGGCAGATGATCGCACCTGCTGATGTGGTTGCCAAGACGTGTTTGATTGTCATGGGTTCAGAGGGGCGTGGTGAGCAGGTGTTAAAGACGGACCAAGATAATGCCCTCATCGCTGATGATGATGTGGACATGGAGGCTTTGCATGGCTATGCCCTAAAATTCTCAGAGACGCTAGAAGAGTTTGGTTATCCGCCATGCTTAGGTGGGGTGATGGTGTCTAACCCCAAATGGTGCCAACATGTCAGCGATTTTAAAAAGATGGTGGCACATTGGTGTAGAAATGCCGATGGCGAGAGCCTGATGGATTTGGCGATATTTTTGGATGCCAAAGCGGTTGCGGGCAAAAGCGAGCTCTTAGATGAAGTCAAGCACCACCTAAAAACCCATCTAAGAAGTGATGTGGGCATGCAGATGAATTTTGCCCGAGCTGTCATGCAGTTTGATGAGCACAATAAGGGCTTTTTTGCCAAAATGCTTGGTAAATCGGATAATCACACCATGGACGTCAAGAAGATGGGGCTGTTTCCTGTGGTGCATGGCGTGCGGTCACTCGCCTTAAAAGCAGGGGTGGATGAGACCAGCACCTTTGAGCGGCTCATCGCCCTTAAAAACAAAAAAGTCATCAGTGAGACCCTTGCCAAAGACACGGCGGACGCTTTGGAGTATCTCATGAACGTTCGCCTAAAAGCAGGGCTGTTTTATGTGAGAAACGATAAGCCAATCAGTCCCAACCAAGTGGACACTGAGCTCTTGTCCACCTTAGAACGAGAGCTGCTCAAAGACGCGTTGGCAGTGGTCAAACGCTTTAAACATGAAGTCAAATCACAATTTGGTCTGCATAATGCTTAAAGTTAATGTGTAGAGATTCAACCCATCAATGTTAAGAAATGTTAAGGACAACCCATGTGGCACACCCTAAAACACGCTTGGGCAAAACATCGTCTGCCTGCTGATTCACGTTATTTGTCTCTGTATGACCATAACCCTGATGAGCTGGTCAGTTTTGACTGCGAAACCACCAGCCTAAACGTCAAAGAAGGGCACATCATCTCCATCGGCGCAGTCAAAATTCGGGGAAATCGCATTTTGACCGATGAGAGTTTTTATGTGCTGGTCAAGCCTGAGGGCATGATGAGTGCGACCAACGTCACCATTCATGGGCTCAGACCCAAAGACCTAAAAGACGGACTAGACACCAATACAGCGATAGAGCAGTTTTTGGATTTTGTGGGGGGTCGGACATTGGTGGGGTATTTTTTGGAATACGACGTGGCGATGGTAAACAAGTTTTTAAAACCCATGGCAGGTATTACCTTACCCCAAAGACAAATAGAAGTATCAAGGATTTACCACGCCCAAGAGACTCGTCACAAATATTACGATGCCGAAATTGATCTAAAAATGGCAACGATGATTCATGCTTTGGGCATTCCTGATCTGCCCCGCCATGATGCCCTAAATGACGCCATCAATGTGGCGATGATGTATTTGGCATTAAAGCATCGCAAGGTTTGATGGTTAAGGTTACTACTTTAAAAAGGAGGGATTCTAGGACGTTCACCCCACAAAACACGATGAACAATCCGTGGGTGTATATTTTTTTCTCAATTGTATTGCAAATCAATGTCGGTTGTGCTAACCTAAACAAAGGTGAAACACACCTGTAACTTGGCAAGGAAACCATTGATTTTTAATATAGGGAAATATTAACCCTCCTCATCACATCGTCGGTTTTCTTTGCTTTTCATCTATTTTTTGGAGAAAGCAATGTCAGAACATCCAAATAATTCAACACATACCAGCGCAGATAATGCCAAGGCGTATTGGCGTGCCAATCTTCGCATTATCCTTGGCTGCCTTGTCGTTTGGGCGGTTTGCTCGCTTGGTTTTGCTATCATCCTTCGCCCTGCACTCATGGGCATTACTTTTATGAATACAGACCTTGGACTGTGGTTTGGTCAGCAAGGTGCTATTTTGACCTTTGTTGCACTGATTTTCTTTTATGCTTGGCGCATGAATCGCTTAGATAAACAATATGGCGTAGAGGAGGAGTGATCATGAGTCAATTTGCCATTAACTTACTTTTTGTGGGTCTATCCTTTGCTCTGTACTTTGGTATCGCCGTTTGGGCGAGAGCAGGATCAACCAAAGAATTCTATGTCGCAGGTGGCGGTGTTCACCCCATCGTGAACGGCATGGCGACAGGTGCGGACTGGATGAGTGCCGCCTCGTTCATCTCTATGGCGGGTATGATTGCCATGGGGGGCTATGCTGCCTCTGCTTATTTGATGGGTTGGACAGGGGGTTTTGTACTCTTAGCACTGCTACTTGCTCCCTATCTTCGTAAATTCGGTAAATTTACTGTACCTGACTTTATCGGCGATCGTTTTTACTCCAAATCCGCTCGTATCATTGCGGTGGTGTGTTTGATTCTTGCCTGTACCACCTATGTTATCGGTCAGATGACGGGTGCTGGTGTGGCATTTGCACGCTTCTTAGAAGTGTCCAATACATGGGGTCTAATCATTGCTGCGATTGTGGTGCTTTTTTATGCGGTACTTGGCGGCATGAAAGGCATTACCTACACGCAGGTTGCTCAGTATATCGTTCTGATGATTGCCTATATCATCCCTGCGATTTTTATCTCATTGAACATCACGGGTAACCCCATCCCTGCTTTGGGTATGTTTGGCACCACTGAGGGTGGTGTGACGATGCTAGATAAGCTTGATGGTCTGATTACGGACTTAGGTTTTGCTGCCTACACCGCCGATGTTCCTGACAAGCTAAATATGTTCTTATTAACCTTGTCTTTGATGATCGGTACCGCAGGTCTGCCACACGTCATCATTCGCTTCTTCACAGTTAATAAAGTCTCTGACGCTCGTTCATCAGCAGGTTGGACACTGGTTTTCATTGCTTTGCTATACACCGCTGCCCCTGCGGTAGGGACGATGGCTCGCATGAACTTGGTTGAGACCATCTATCCAAACGGCACCACCTCAGCGCCTATTGAGTACGAAGCTCGTCCTGAGTGGATGAAAAACTGGGAACACACAGGTCTATTGACGTTTGAAGACAAAAACGGCGACGGTAAGATTGACTACTATAATGATGAGTCAAAAGACGAAGCCTTCCTTGCCAGTGCCGCCCAAAAAGGTCTACAAGGTAACGAACTTAAAGTCAATAACGACATCATGGTACTAGCGAACCCTGAGATTGCCAACTTACCAGGTTGGGTCATTGGTCTGATTGCCGCTGGTGGTATCGCCGCTGCCCTATCTACCGCAGCAGGTCTTCTACTTGCCATCTCAGCAGCCATCTCGCATGACTTGATTAAGAAAATCATCAAACCTGATATTTCTGAAAAAGGTGAGCTTAATGCTGCTCGTATCTCCATGATTGTCGCTATTGCGGTTGCTACTTGGCTTGGTATTAATCCTCCTGGTTTTGCCGCTCAGACTGTCGCTCTTGCCTTTGGTATTGCAGGATCGTCCTTGTTCCCTGCCTTGATGATGGGTATTTTCTCAAAACGCATCAACAGTGCAGGTGCAGTCGCAGGTATGCTTGCAGGTCTTATCACCACATGCGTGTATATCTTCTTGTTCAAAGGTTGGTTCTTCATCCCTGGTACCGCCATGCTACCTGACAATCCCTCAGGTTGGATTTTGGGCATCAACCCCCCACGGC
>JBHCFR010000146.1:0-6102 GCA_041801945.1 Moraxella sp.
CCTTAGATAAAAGAAGCAAACCTTCCAGTATAATTAAAATCCCTCCAAAAATCCACCTTTTAAACAAGACTGCATAAAAACACCGCCTAGATTTGGGCGGTGCGTTTGTGTGTACTCGTTTAGAATCGTCTGGGTATCAGCTGTGCTGTTGGGTTATCAGGGTGGGGTCTGTCGGCGTTTTTGAGCGTGCCGATGATCCACTTGTCAGCACGCTTGATGGCAGCTACCAGATCATCGCCCTGTGCCAGACAGCCTGCGATGTGGCTCGCCAGCGAACAGCCTGAGCCGTGAAATTCGCCTGACAGCCGAGGCAGAGTACTCTGATACACCATCTGCCCGCCAATGTACAAAAACTGCTCAATATCCCCATCGGTGAAGTCATGAGAGGTCTTGACCAGTACGGCATGAACCCCCTGATGGCATAGCTTCACGGCACCCAAATGTAGGTCGTCCTCGCCAGATAGGGCACGAAGCTCATGCGTGTTTGGCGTGATGAGCGTGGCATGGGGCAAAAGCTCGCCAAAGGCACGCACCAACGTGTCTTTATCGCCAAGACTGCCCCCGCTGTTGGCGACCAGTACAGGGTCTAGCACATAGGGCGTACCCTGCTTGATATGACCATCGCGAAATAATGCAGCCAGTGCGTGGATGTTATTAGTTGTGCCAAGCATCCCTGATTTGATCGCCTTGACGGGCAAATCATCCAGCACTGCGTGAGCCTGCCTTGTCAAGAGCTCGTCGCTCACAGGATGAAAGCCATAGACCTGCTGCGAGCTTTGCACTGTGATGGCAGTGCAAGCCACCGCCGCATGTGCCCCTGCCTGTCCGATGGACTCAATGTCCGCTTGTAGTCCTGCACCCCCTGAGGGGTCAAGCCCTGAAAAACAAAGCACCACCGCACGCATAAAACCCTCCAATAGTATCGCATGATGTCATGCCGATATTGTACCAAATTTTTTGGAGTTTGGGGGTGGCTGATATTTTGCCAGAAAAAATCAAAAAATAACTTGCAATTTTGTTCAATTTTGTTATAATCATCGCCCACAGCTTTTGACAAAGTTGTCAATCAAAACGGTGACGTGGGTGAGTGGCTGAAACCACATCCCTGCTAAGGATGCATACGGGAAACTGTATCGAGGGTTCGAATCCCTCCGTCACCGCCATTTATTTTTTACAGCGATGTTTAAAATAAAAGCAATAAAAGGCTTGACATACGAGAATTTTAGCGTATAATAGCCGACCACAATGCTTGTTGAATGATTGATGGTCATCATAAGTTGTACTGCGCCCGTAGCTCAGTTGGATAGAGCACTTGGCTACGAACTAAGGGGTCGGGAGTTCGAATCTCTCCGGGCGCGCCATATACCAAACACCAAAGCCAAAGCGGTTTTGGTGTTTTTTCTTTGATGGCATTTAGCCAATTTAGCCAAATAAATGCACATCAAAAAATAAGAAACTCATGATAAAATACAGACTCATTTGCCTCATGATGATCGCCATGCAAAAAAAGCCCAAATCCACACCACGCTCACCCACCACGCCACGCCCAACAAACAACAACCCCAAACGAGCCGATGCCTCTCTTGATGAGCCCATCATTGCAACACCCTTGGTGCGAGTGATGGCACTGCTGTATGATGGCATGCTGATTTTGGCCATGCTGTTTTTGGTGGGGGCGATGGGTGCGGTGGTTGGTACGTTGCTGCTCATGGAGGTGGGCACAGACTCTGCCCACGCCCAAAGATTGCCGACATGGTATCAAAATGGGGTGATGACGCCTTTATTTGTCCTGACTTTGATTGGGTTTTATGGGCTGTTTTGGCGAAAATCAGGACAGACGCTCGGCATGCAGACATGGCGGTTAAAGACGGTGGATAGGGCAGGACATCTCTTGACATGGAGACAAAGCACGCATCGCATCATCAGTGCCTGTCTCTTGCCTCTCATTTGTGCGATGGTTGGTGCGATGTTCCATGGGTCAAGACTGGCGGTACTGTGTAGTGCCATGTTGGGATTTTTGCTGAACTATTTGTTTTGCCTGCTAAACTCTCGTGGACTGGCGGTGCATGATATTTTGTCTAATACGCTGACCCTAAAAGTGCCAAAAATTGAACATGAAACTCTGTGGCAGTCATGGCGAAACAAGAAGAGAGGTTCAGATAATTCTTCGCATCAAGGATAGAGGGGTAGGAACGTTTTGGTAAAAGAAAAACCTATTTACCAAACAGCGGTAAATAGGCTGGAGAAAAAAGAGGTCACAAAGCGTATGCAGTGCCGACGATAAGAAGTGATGCCACCTCATACGCCCATGGATCATCAGCGTGGATTAACCACCACGTCTTGATCGGTGTTGATGATGATTTCTGAGGGTCTGTCTACCATGATGCGTACTTCGTTGGGATTGACCTCATGAGCATTGCGATAATCATCATAAGCCTGAGAGCAGCCCACACAGCGAGAGAAAGCATTCCATGGCTCCTCAACCAACGCCTGATAGGAGCTGTCCACGCTGTTTGATGCCATAGAAAACGGTAAGCCGACGATGTGCAGAGCTGTGCCTGCGACCGCACCAACCAGTTGTAAAGGCTTGGCAACAGTGACGTCAAGCACGGCAGAGCCGTAAGTTGGTCCAAATTCTTCTTCATCAATCTCAATGGCGGCATGAGCAGAAGTGCTGATGAGTGTTGTGGTCGCCAAAGCGAACAAGGTGTGTTTAATTCTCATAAGAATGTCCTAATAAAGGGGCAAATGCCCAAGATAGAGTTATGCTACTATTAAAACAACTTCCGCCAACATTATCAAGTTTATTTTAGCACAAAATGGGCAAACGGTAAATTTTTCCGACAGAGGGCAAACAAGCCAGCAACATTCTGGTGAGAGCTCACTCATCTTGCCAAAACACTAAGACAGCGGCTGACAGCTTGGACAATACACGCTGGCTCGCCCATTAATCTTGATGTTCTCTAACCTCTCTTGGCAGACAGTACAGGGCTTGCCCTCTCGCCCATAGACGAGCAGCACCTGCTGAAAGTAGCCTGTTTTGCCAGCACCGACAGTAAAATCACGCAAACTAGAACCACCTTGTTGGATGGATCTGGCTAAGATGTGTTTGATGTTAGTTGCTAGGGTGTTGATTTGTTCTTTGCTGACTGCATGAGCGGGTGTGGCAGGGTGTATGCCTGACATGAACAGGCTCTCTACTGCATAGATGTTGCCCACGCCGACCACCACGGACTGCTCCATGATGACCGATTTGATGGGGCGTGCGGTAGGGCGTTTTGGATTTTTGTGAATAAAATCATACAGATAATCACCGCTGAACGCCCCATCTAAGGGTTCTACGCCAAGCTTATCTAGATAAGCGTGAGCCTCATCTGCCCACATCACCATGCCAAAGCGTCTAGGATCATGATAGTGCAGACGAACGTCGCCAAAACCAAAAATCACATGATCGTGCTTGCGTCCGATGAGTCCGCGATGTTGTTGTAGGCTGCCAGACATGCCCAGATGAATGAGTAGCTCTAAGCACTCATCGTGTTTGGTGAAGGATAAAATTAGGTATTTGGCACGGCGAATGACACTCGTGAGCGTCGCCCCAACCAGTTCATCTAAATCGGCGGGGATAAGTTCACGCAAGCGATGATTTGACGTGTAGATGTCGCTGATGGTTTGACCTAGGAGTGGGGCAAGGCTTAATTTGGTGGTTTCAACTTCGGGTAATTCGGGCATGATGGCTAGATGAACTAAAATGGCGTAAGTTTGTGTCTATCACGAACAAGACATCAGTATGCCCCAGAGGCATGAAAATGTAAAGGAAAAGTTGATAAACTCATGTGATGGATGACATCTGGCTTAAAAGCGATCATAAGACCAACCATCAGACAACCCTCACGGTCTGATGTCTTGCTGGTATAAAAGTCGCATCACCTAGCCCACGCTTCGTCTGGCTCTAATGACCCCCGGCTGCTGCTCTATCTTGGCAAGCAGGCGAGATAAATGTTCAATACCTGCCACTTCCACAAAGAATTTCATCTGTGCGTCCACGCCATCATCAAACACAGTCTCAGCACGTCCAATGTTCACTTTCTCACGGTCAATGACATTAAATAGGTCACGCAGCAGTCCGTGCGTGGAGGTCGCCTCGACGACGATGGTTGCTGGCTGATATCGCCCAAAGTCGGCTTGCCAATCGGCTTTCACGACCCGCTCTGGCTCTTTTTGGCGAAGACGCAGCAGCTCCACGCAGTCACGACTGTGAATGCTCACCCCATTCATGAGCGTGATGAAGCCTGCGATGGGTTCGCCGTGAACAGGGTTGCAACACTTAGCAAGATGAATGTCCACATTGTCCAGTCCATGCACATCAATCTTGTATTTGTTGGTGCGAGTCTGGGTTTTGGGCTGGATTTGCGTTTCGCTGACATCTGGGGCGTTTAGGTTTAAATCTTTGATGATTCGCCCTGAAAGCTGTGACACCCCAATCTCACTCATGGTGATGGCAAGATAAAGCTCATCTTCGCCTTTATAATCCAGCTCTTTGCACAGCTGAGTGACATCAATCGTGGAGATGGGTACGCTTAGGCGTTCAAGTTCACGCAGGAGTAGCGTTTTGCCAGTCTCAATATTTTTATCACGATCTTGTTTGTTGAACCATTGGCGTAGCTTGGATTTGGCACGTGATGTGTGGATGTAACCCAAGGACGCTACCAGCCAATCACGGTTCGGCTCTCGGTTGGATTTGGTGATGATCTCTACTTGGTCACCTGTCTTGGGCTGATGCGTGAGCGGAACATAACGCCCATTGACTCTGGCACCTTGGGCTCGGTTGCCCACCTCAGTATGAACATAGTAGGCAAAGTCCAAGACGGTGGCTCCCTTAGGCAGCTCAGTGATGTCACCATCACGGCTAAATACATAAATCTGCTCAACATTATCCAGATTGTCCAGTTCAAGCTCTTCGCTCTCGTTTCTATCGCCGCCGAGCAGCTGTCTTAGCGAGCTGATTTTGGCGGTCAAATAGTCGTCTTGTTTGCCTTTGAGACCCTCTTTATAATTGACGTGTGAGGCTTTGCCAAGCTCCGCCTCAAAATGCATGTCAAAGGTGCGAATCTGCACTTCTAAGGTGCGATGCTCGGCGATGACTACCGTGTGCAGAGACTTATAGCCATTGGGTTTGGGGTTGGTGATGTAGTCATCAAACTGCTCTGGCACATGACGCCACAGTCCATGCACCACGCCTAGGGTGTGATAGCATTCAGCATGGGTATTCACCAGAACACGCAAGGCTCTGATGTCATAGAGTTGGTCAAAGGAGAGGTTTTTCTTGACCATTTTACGATAAATAGAATAAATGTGCTTAACCCGTCCTGAGACCTCGCACGAAATGCCAGCTTTACGAAGCTCCTCTGTCAAGATTTGTTTGACCTCTTCAATATACCGCTCACGCTCACTGCGTTTTTGGGTGAGCAGGCTGGCGATGCGTTTGTACTCATCAGGAGCAAGGTAGCGAAATGCCAAATCTTCAAGTTCCCATTTGAGCTGAGCGATGGAGAGCCGATGAGCCAACGGCGCATAAATGGTCATGACCTCGCGTGCCACCCGTTTTTGGCGGTCAGGGGTGGCAAAGGAGAGCTCACGCATGGCAAAGGTGCGTTCGGCAAGTTTGATGAGGACTGCTCGCACGTCGTTGGTGGTGCTGATGAGCATGCTATAAATGGTGGAGAGCTGTTCGCGGTTGTTATTTTCAAAATAATCTTCTAGGCGTTTGTTGCCCTCTATCGCCTCGGACAGCCGTCCCATGGCAAGCGTGTCCTCGATGAGATGAGCGATGTCTTCACCGAACTCATGAGCGATGGTGTCAATACCAATCAAATCACGACGCACCGAGCGATAGAGCATAGCAGCGACCAAGGCATTCTCATCTTGAAACAAATACGCCAAGATGTCCGCCATGCCAATGCCAGTTACATAAGCCCCTGAGCGTGTCACATGAGCTTTTGATGACTGTATTCTGACAAAGTCGCACGCCTTTTTTAGGAGGGGAAGCTCCGATTTGCCGATTCGCTGTGCCACGTTGTTTAGCCACTGGTCAACATCAATGTC
>JBHCFR010000147.1:0-7281 GCA_041801945.1 Moraxella sp.
AAAAAATGGGGGGGGGGGGGGGTGTTTAGGGCGGATACAGCCCTTTGTCAAATACTTGGCAAGACGCCCATCATTATTGGGTTTGTAAGATAAATTTTATAGGACATCATCAGCGAGGTGATTTTATGGCAACTGGCATCATCATGGCGGACGTGGACGGTCTGACTCTAAGCGACGACGATAAAGTATTTTTGGCAGATGAGAGTTTAGGAGGGGTGATTTTATTTAAAAGAAACGTGTCAAATCCCGCCCAAGTGCGAGCACTCACCGACAGCATGAGGCAAATCAATCCCAATCTCATCATCAGTGCCGACCAAGAGGGGGGGCGTGTGGCACGCTTTCGTGATGGCTTCACCCCTTTGCCTGCCATGGGTGCTATTGGCAAGATTTATGATGATAACGAAGAGCTTGCCCTGTCTTTGGCTTATGATGCAGGTTATTTGATGGCATCTGAGGTCTTAGCGGTCGGTGTGGACATTAGCTTCGCCCCTGTTTTGGACATCGATGGGTGCAGTCTGGTGATTGGTGATCGTGCCTTTCATGCCGACCCTCATGTGGTGACCGCCTTATCCTCACGCTTCATTGACGGCATGCATGATGTTGGTATGAAAGCCACTGGCAAACACTTTCCCGGACATGGCTCCATCGCCCCTGACTCGCACGTCTGTGATGCGGTGGATCATCGCACCCTAGATGAGATTTGGGGCTGTGATTTGATGAGTTTTATCCATAATTTAGCCAAATTAGATGCCCTCATGCCCGCACACGTGATATTTAGCCAGATAGATGACAAACCTGCGGGGTTCTCAAAAGTCTGGCTACAAGAGATTTTAAGAGGCAAGCTTAGTTATGATGGCGTGCTGTTCTCAGATGATTTGTCCATGAAGGCCGCTCATGTGGCAGGTGATGTAACCGCTCGGGTCAAATCCGCCATAGAAGCAGGGTGTGACATGGCACTTGTTTGTAACAATCGTCATGATGCCATACAAGCACTGGCGTTCGCCAAAAGTCTGCCTGATGTGCCCTGCCGTTTTGCCAACATGAAAAGCACCATTCCGAGTTGGCAAGGGGATTTGGCTGCCACGTGTCAAGCATTTGCCCATTATCACACTGCTAGGGCAAATATCCTGCAAGCATTTTTTGGCGATAAACTCATCTCCCAAAACAGCTTAGACCCAACCGATTATCGCTCATGACCCACCCCAATCTTACCATCTAAGAGATTCTTATGTTTGGCATCACCGATTTAGCCACTTATGTACTAGGCGTCATCGTCATCATTGTCCTGCCCGGCCCTAATAGTCTCTACTGCCTATCCGTATCGGCAGGACAAGGCAAAAGAGCAGGGCTACAAGCGATGGCGGGAATCTTGGTTGGGGATACTTTGCTGATTTTGGCGACTGTGTTTGGGGCAGGCACATTACTCAAACTCTATCCGAGCGTCTTTGATGTCATCAAACTCATCGGCGGCTCTTATTTGGCATATCTTGGCATACGTCTTATCATGGGGGCACATCAAACTTTCAAAAACCGTCATCTCATCAAAGACAGAGCATTCTCCCCACCAAAAGTCGCACCGCAAAATTATTTTTATCGCTCGCTGTCGCTAAGCTTAATGAACCCCAAAGCCATTTTATTTTTCTTGTCGTTTTTTGTGCAGTTTGTCCGCCCTGATTATGATAAGCCCTTTTTGAGCTTTTTTGTCTTGGCGGTGATTTTGCAAATCGTCAGCTTTTTGTACTTGCTGTTATTGGTGTTTAGCGGTAAGAAGCTCGCAGACATCTTCGGTTCTCGCCCCATGATTATGACGGCTGCCATGTTTGGGGTGGGCTCTTTATTTATCGGCTTTGGGATAAACCTATGGCTTGCCAACTTATGATGGTTTTATTATCAAAACACACCGCATGACTTGTCATGAGCTGATGAAATAAACCTCCATCAGCACAACATGATGTCTAAATGGCATCTGAGCCCCATTTTTAAAAAATCAATCCTCCCATCATTAGCACCGCCAATGGCAAACCGATGAATCTGGCTTAATCAGAATCAGCTCAAAATCAGGTTTGTCATCACTTCAAATTATTCATCATTTTTTTAGATATCCCTATTGCCAATCCAGTAAAATATCATTATAATATCAAATTAATAATAAAAACATATGCAATCATCATAAAATATTATAAATCAGTGCTGATTAATAAGCATAAGTCACTGTTATACTTTGATGAGAGATTGCAGATTTAACTGACGTGGAGTTTTTATGACCAACTTACTTTATAACCGCCACGAGCCACGAGAAAACTGTGGTTTTGGCTTGATTGCTAACATTGATGGTGTGCCTAGTCACAAGGTTGTGCGAAACGCCATTTTGGGACTTTCAAGAATGCAGCACCGTGGTGCGATACTCTCCGATGGTAAGACGGGCGATGGCTGTGGTCTGTCATTGCAGCTGCCCACAGGGTTTTTTCGCACCATTGCTGGCGAATGTGGTTTTACCCTAGCCAGCAATTTTGCCGTGGGACAAGTTTTTTTGCCCAACGATGAGGTGTTGTCACGCACCTACACCGACATCATCAACGAAGAGCTGACCGCCGAGACTCTCTCAGTCGCTCATTGGCGTGATGTGCCCATCAATCCTAGTGTACTTGGTGAGATTGCCCTAGCAGAAATGCCAAAAATCCGTCAAGTCTTCATCAATGCTCCGACAGGATGGAGCGTCCGAGACTTACAAAGACGACTGTTCGTCACCCGCCGCCGTATTGAAAAACGCATTGATGATCAGAATTTTTATATTTGTAGCTTTTCTAATCAGACCATCATCTATAAAGGTCTGTGCATGCCCAAGGATTTGGCAAAATTCTATCCTGACCTTGGTGATCTACGCATGCAGTCGGCGATTGTACTGTTCCATCAGCGATTCTCCACCAACACTCAGCCACGCTGGCGACTGGCTCAGCCTTTTCGCTATCTTGCCCATAACGGCGAGATTAATACCATCTCGGGCAACCGTGCTTGGGCAAAAGCCAGAGCCTACAAATACCGCACACCACTCATCGCCGATTTGCAGACGGCAGCACCCTTTGTCAATGAGACCGACTCCGATTCTAGCTCACTAGATAACATGCTAGAAGTCTTCGTCTGTGGGGGCATGGATCTATTTCGTGCCATGCGTCTGCTTGTCCCACCTGCTTGGCAAAAAAACCCCATCATGGATGATGATTTGCGTGCCTTTTATGATTTTAATTCCATGCACATGGAGCCATGGGATGGACCTGCGGGCATTGTACTCTCCGATGGTCGTTATGCTGCGTGTAACCTAGACAGAAACGGACTGCGACCTGCTCGTTATGTCATCACCCAAGATCGTCTCATCACCATCGCCTCCGAGGTGGGGATTTGGGACTATGCCCCTGATGAGGTGGTAGAAAAAGGGCGCGTTGGACCCGGTCAGCTTTTGGTCATTGACACCAAACTTGGTAAGATTTTACGCTCTGATGAGATTGACCATGAATTAAAATCAAGACATCCTTATCGTGAATGGCTTGATAAGAATGTCAAGAGATTGACCGCTTTTCATGAGATGAGTGATGAGCACATCGGCACACCTGCCATGAGCGAGGCGACTTTATACAGCTACCAAAAACAGTTTTTGTACGATCAAGAAGAGTTAGAGAGCATCCTGCGTGTCATGGGCGAAGACGGTCAAGAGGCGATAGGCTCTATGGGTGATGACACTCCCTTTGCCGTCCTGTCCGAACGCCCACGAGTCTTATTTGACTACTTCCGTCAATACTTTGCACAGGTCACTAACCCTCCCATTGACCCCTTGCGTGAGGCACACGTGATGAGTCTGACCACGAGTATCGGACGTGAGATGAGCGTGTTTTTTGAGGCAGAAGGGATGTCTAGCCGCGTCAATTTTGACTCGCCCATCTTGGTGCATTCAGACATGATGCAGATACTTGCCTTGCCTGATGAGCATTATAAGCGCGCCACGCTTGATGCCACCTTTGACCCTAGCCATGAGAGTTTAGAACAAGCCCTAAACAGACTTGCCGATGACGCTCATCACGCCATTCAAGACGGTGCCGTGCTGCTCATCGTCTCAGACAAAAAGACGAGTAAAACACGTCTGCCTATCCCCTCAGCGATGGCGGTGGGTATGCTCCAAAACTATCTGGTGGCGAACAACTTACGCTGTGATGCCAACCTCATCGTAGAGTCAGGTGAGCCTAGAAACCCTCATCACTTTGCGGTGCTAATCGGTCTTGGAGCGACGGCGGTTTATCCCTATCTGGCGTATGAGTCACTTGCTCACATGGTGAATATTGGGGCGATTGACAAAGAGATTCGCACGGTTCATGCCAATTTTAGAAACAGCATCAATAAAGGCTTGTACAAAATCATGTCCAAAATGGGCATCAGCTGTGTGTCCTCCTATCGCTGTGCCAGATTGTTTGAGATTGTGGGGCTCGGTGAAGCGGTGGTTCAGGCGTGCTTTAATGGCATGGTTAGCCGCATCGGAGGGGCAGATTTTGATGACATCGAGGCTCAATTAACCCAAGTAAACAAACAAGCATGGCGAGCCAGCGTGCCTGTGGATGCAGGCGGACTCTTAAAGTTCAAACCCAATGCCGAATACCACGCCTACAACCCTGATGTCGTGAACACCCTACAAAAAGCTGTAAACAGTGGCGACTATGAGGATTACAAGGTTTATCGTCAAGTGGTCAATGAACGCCCTGTCACCACGCTACGCGATTTGCTTACCCTAAAAGCACAATCCCCCATTGATGTGGCACAGGTTGAGCCTGCCGAGAATCTGTATCAGCGATTTGACAGTGCTGCCATTTCTATCGGTGCGTTAAGCCCAGAAGCACATGAGTCACTGGCACAGGCGATGAACGGCTTGGGAGGATTCTCCAACTCAGGCGAGGGCGGCGAGGATCCTGCTCGTTATGGCACAGATAAAGTCTCTCGCATCAAACAGGTGGCATCAGGTCGTTTTGGCGTTACCCCTGCGTATCTCATGAGTGCCGATGTCATTCAGATTAAGGTGGCACAAGGCGCCAAACCCGGCGAGGGAGGTCAGCTACCAGGTGATAAGGTCACACCCTACATCGCTCAGTTACGCTATGCCGTACCTGGTTCTACGCTCATCTCACCGCCACCTCACCATGACATTTATTCCATCGAGGATTTGGCGCAGCTGATTTTTGACTTAAAACAAATCAACCCTACTGCTCTTATTTCTGTCAAGCTCGTTTCACTGGCTGGCGTTGGCACCATCGCCACAGGGGTGGCAAAAGCTTATGCTGATCTCATCACCATCGCAGGCTATGATGGCGGCACAGGGGCAAGCCCAATTTCTAGTGTCAAATACGCAGGCAGCCCATGGGAGCTCGGTCTTGCTGAGGCTCATCAGGCACTCGTTGAGAATAACCTGCGTCATAAAGTTCGCTTGCAAGTGGATGGAGGCTTAAAGACAGGTCTGGATGTGGTCAAGGCAGCCCTGCTCGGTGCGGAGAGTTTTGGGTTTGGTACTGGCCCTATGGTGGCATTAGGCTGTCGTTATCTGCGTATTTGCCATCTGAACAACTGTGCCACAGGGGTCGCCACCCAAGATGCTACTTTGCGTGATAAGCACTATCATGGCGACAAAGAAAAAGCGATGAACTACTTTAAATTCATCGCCCAAGACGTCCGTGAAATCATGGCAAGTCTTGGTATCGCCAAATTTACCGATTTGGTTGGGCGTACTGATTTGTTGCAAATCATCGAAGGCAGTAGTGCCAAACAACAAAAACTTGCTCTACAAGCCCTGCTCTACGCACCCAATGTTCCACAAGGCAGTGCCAGATTCTGCACCCAGACCAACAGCCCTTTTGATAAAGGCGAGCTGAACGCCCAAATTCTTGCCCATGCCATGAGCCAAACATCTGCCGAGGATGCAGACATGGAACAAACGATATCCATGGCTTTTGACATCAAGAACACCAACCGCAGTATCGGAGCAAGCCTGTCTGGCATGATTGCCAAAACCCATGGCAACCGTGGGGGCAAGACTGAATACAACATCATGCTAGATGGCACGGCAGGACAGAGTTTTGGGGTGTGGCTTGCAGGTGGGGTTCATCTGACCTTGACAGGTGATGCCAATGACTATGTTGGTAAAGGCATGGCAGGTGGACGCATCATCATCAAGCCTCATCAAGGGGTCAACTTCCTACCTCACCAAGCGGTGATTGCTGGCAATACGTGTCTGTATGGGGCAACAGGGGGCGAGCTGTTCTTATCAGGTCAAGCAGGCGAACGCTTTGCCGTGCGTAACTCAGGGGCACTTGCCGTCGTGGAAGGCATTGGCGATAACGGCTGTGAATACATGACCGGTGGCGTGGTGGTGGTGCTTGGCAAATGCGGCATTAACTTTGGTGCGGGCATGACAGGTGGTTATGCTTATGTGCTAGATGAGCACGACACCATGAGCAAACACGTTAATGGCGAGATGGTGGAGGTGATGTCCTTATCAGAGCTGCCCACCCATCAAGAGCATTTGCGTGGCTTGGTCAGCCGTCATGTGGAATACACCATGAGCATCATCGGTCAGGAGATTCTGTCTGATTGGGAGAATGCTCGCACTCGCTTTAAACTCATCAAGCCCAAGACGGTCAATGTTCACGCACTACTTGGACACAAACAGCGGACGGTGGTACAACTGCGAGAAATCACTGCTTGATGTTATCCACTACCAAGCCATGATGGGATAAAGCTACTGTCATTCATCGCTCCCATCATCATTGTTAAAATAAAAAGGAAAACCCATGTCATACGAAGAGAACATTTACCAATTCATTGATTTGCCACGCATTGAACCGCCAAAGATTGCCCTAGAAAAACGCAAAGCAAGATTCATTGAAATTTATCAGCCGTTTAATGAGCAACAGGCAGCTCACCAAGCTGACCGCTGTTTGGCATGTGGTAATCCCTATTGTCAAAACAAATGCCCCCTGCATAACAACATTCCCAACTGGTTAAAGCTTGCCAAAGAGGGGCGTATCATTGAAGTGGCTGAGCTTGCCCACAGCACCAATACCCTGCCAGAGGTATGCGGACGTGTCTGCCCCCAAGACCGTCTATGTGAAGGGGACTGCACCCTAAACGCTGAGTTTGGGGCGGTGACCATTGGCAGTGTGGAGTGTTATATTACTGAGAGTGCCTTTGCGATGGGTTGGACACCCACCATCAAGGCAGAGCCTACTGGCAAAAAAGTCGCCATCATCG
>JBHCFR010000148.1:0-4747 GCA_041801945.1 Moraxella sp.
CCTAAATTTCACACCATGCTCGCAAGATTTTAAACTTTTGTGATGGTGTCCTATAGTTAAACCTAAACTCACATTCTTTTAAAAACAAGTGCAGATGTTTTTTATCAATTCCATTGTATTTACCAAGAATGCGTTTAGATTGTCGCCAAAAGTTCTCAATGCCGTTAATGTGGTTACGATTGTTAGCAAACTCTTTAGAGTGGTTAATTCTAAAATGCTTAAAATCATTCACATTTAAGGCATTATAACTTGGATAGGTGTCTGTATATACCACACTATCTGGTTTGATTTTACTGGTAATAATGGGCATGAGTGTATCTTGTTTGGTATCTTTGACACGGGCCGTATAAACCTTACCGTTTCGTTTTAAGATGCCAAATACAGCAGTTTTACCACCAGCACCATGACCACGCTTACCCTTTCTTTTGCCACCAAAATAGCTTTCATCTAACTCAACTTCGCCATCAAAGAGCTCTTTGGCTTCTAAGCTTAGATGATAGTCTATCACAAGACGAAGTTTATGGTAAAATAATATGGCTGTGTTGGCTTGAATACCCATCAAATCAGCAGCAGTTCTGGCGGTTACTTCTGCTATGAAAAATTCAAGCAATTTTAGTTGCTTATTTTTACTTAATTTACAACGAGTTAGCTTCATATTTTTAGTATAACATGAATGCTAATCTACGTCAGCCCCTTATTTTAATAAAGGGTGTGATGATATGGCACACCCTTTTTATTGAGATGATAAGCTGTGTTTTATGGTAAGAAAAGGGTGGTTTTAAGAAAAATTCTACTACTGATAATATCTTTGGCTTGTTGCTTTATCTCATTTTGTTTTTAAATGACGATAATGAGATGATTTGAATTTTAAGATTTTTCTCACACAATTTGTTAAAATAGAAAATTTTATTAATGATGGTTTTGCTGGTGATAAAGGGGGGAGGGGGTTTGTATGACTTGGCAGATGTTTTGGCTCTTTGTGGTAAGTACGTTCTTTGTCTCTGCTGCCCCTGGGTCTAATATGTTGTATGCTTTTCAAATGGGGCTAAATCATGGGCTAGGCAAGACATTATGGACGATGGCAGGGCTTAGTTTTGGTTTGGGGCTTTTGCTACTCATGGCGTTATTGGGGCTTGGTGTTATTGCAAAATACCCTTTGATATTAACCATGATTAAATGCGTGGGTGCGGTGTATTTGTTTTATTTGGGGATGAGTTCTTGGCATGCCAATAAAAAGATGACAAATCAAGAAATCAAAACCGACCTAAATCCGTTTAGATTATTTCAAAATGGCGTATGGGTATCATTATCCAATCCTAAGGCGATTTTATTTTTTGCGGCATTTTTCCCAAAGTTTATTGATTTTAAATCACCCCTCATTACTCAGTACATTATTTTGATTGTCACTTTTTATTGTATTGAGACATTATGGCAATTCATCTATGCCGCAGGAGGAGTGCAATTATCCAATTGGCTAAATTCAGGTCAAAGAATGTTGTATTTAAATAGATTGTGCGGTGTTGTGTTTATTGGTATTGGCATGATGTTGATGTACGACATCATCAGTACTCATCTGTGAGAATAAAACATCATGGATCACATGAGAGGATAATTTAGCAGATAAAAGGATGATGCATGCCAATGGCATCTATCAAAGCATCATTCATGATAAAAGTCATGGGCTTTATATAACACGATCAATAAACCTGCATAACAAAAAATGGAAACCAAAGCCAAAAACATGAGATTGATTGCACTTCGCTCACTGCTTATTATGGTAGCCAGCGGATTAAAGCTGGCAGCACTGCCCCAAAACAGATAATTAACCAGTACTTGAAAAATCAGTCCAATAAAACAAATCCGCCCCAATAGCCTCTCTACTTTGTTTGGATTTGTTTTAACCAAATAAAATCCCACGCCAAAGACAATGGCATAAATCACAAAAGAAATGAGATAAATCATGATAAGCCTTGATGGTTAAAATCAGTAAAACTGACATCAACATTGTTTTGAATATTAGGGTGTACCCTAATGATTTTATATCATATTTTGTAGGGATTTGCCAGTCCAAATGAAGCAATCATGCCAAAACTTATCTTTGGCATTTAACAATACCGACTGTCATGCAGGGATTTGAAGTAAAAACCTCTTGCACTTTGAGGTGCTTCTTGATATATTTGTCTAGACAAATTTTTCCCTCATTAATTTTGACACATAAGGACAGCCATGACAAAACCGACCCTCACCATCAAGCCACGTCAATTAACCTTTGCCGAGCTTCGTCAAGTGTATGATAGCCCGATTCATCTAACTCTTGATGACAGTGCTTATCAGGCGATTGATAAGTCGCACCAAGCGCTGCAAGCCATCATCGCCCGTGATAAGGCAGCTTATGGCATTAACACGGGTTTTGGACTGCTTGCCAAGACTCGCATTGCTGATGACGAATTAGAATTATTGCAAAGAAATTTGATTTTAAGCCACAGCGTCGGTACAGGTGAGCTGTTGCCTGACAATGTCGTGCGTCTTATCATCGTGATGAAATTATCAAGTCTTGCCCAAGGCTATTCTGGGGTGCGTCGCTGTGTGGTGGATGGCTTGATTGACTTAATCAACCACGACATCATGCCGTGTATTCCTGCCAAAGGCTCGGTGGGGGCAAGTGGGGATTTGGCACCGCTGTCGCACATGACTTTGGCGATTTTGGGCGAAGGGGGCGTGCGTGTGCGTGGCGAGATGATGAGTGCCAAAGACGCATTAGCCCAAGCGAATCTAACCCCTGTTACCCTAGCTGCCAAAGAAGGCTTGGCACTGATTAACGGCACACAAACGTCCTCCGCTTTGGCGATTCGTGGCTATTTTATGGCACAAGATTTGCTGGCGGCAGCGACCATCACAGGCAGTATGTCTATTGATGCTGCTCGTGGCTCTGATGCACCGTTTGACACACGCATCCATGAAGTGCGTGGGCATCATGGGCAAATTCAGATTGCCAAGGTGTATCGTGCCTTGATTGACGACAGCCAAATCCGTGAATCGCACAAAGAAGATGATGACCGTGTCCAAGACCCTTATTGCCTACGCTGTCAGCCACAGGTGATGGGAGCATGCCTTGATGTCATCAACCAAGCAGGCACAACGCTACTCAAAGAAGCCAATGCTGTGACTGACAATCCGCTGATTTTTGATAGTGGCGAATCTGGGACAGGCGAAGCAGTGGCAATCAGTGGCGGTAATTTCCATGCTGAGCCTGTGGCGTTTGCCGCCGATATGCTTGCGCTTGCCATCAGTGAGATTGGCTCTATGAGCGAACGTCGCATTGCGTTGTTAATTGATAAAACTTTATCAGGTCTGCCAGCGTTTTTTGGTAGAAAATGCAGGCGTGAACTCAGGCTTTATGATTGCACATGTAACCGCTGCCGCCCTTGCCAGCGAAAACAAATCACACGCTCACCCAGCGTCTGTGGACAGCATTACAACATCCGCCAACCAAGAAGACCATGTGTCTATGGCGACCTATGCAGGACGCAGACTGTATGACATGGCACATAATACCGCCACCATCGTGGGCATTGAGCTATTGGCAGCAGCTCAGGGCGTGGATTTTCATGGTAAAGATGGTTTATCCACATCGGCACTTATCGCCAAGGCGCACGGGCTATTGCGTGAGCAAGTGGCGTATTATGATAAAGACCGCTATTTCGCCCCTGATATTGACAATGCCAAAAACTTGGTGCTATCGGGCGACCTGCTCGCACATTGGCAAGCGCTACGCCAAGATTGGTATGTCAATGCCTAAGTGCTAAGCCAAATAAGTCAAACAAACCCAAATCATGGTGATGATTTGGGTTTTGTGATGGTAAGTTTTTTGATAAATAAACGCTTGGTAAAGCCATGGTTTTTTGCTAAAATGTAGTAATATCACTACAAATTATTGGCAATCACAAGGAGACGCTGATGACCGTCATGACCAGCCGAGAGTTTAACCAACACACAAGTCTAGCCCAAAAATACGCCCAAACCGCCCCTGTGATTATCACCAATCGCGGTAAACCTGCCTATGTCTTGATAAAATATGAAGATTATCAAGTACCTAGCAGTCGCCCAAGCAAGAGCATTGCCGAAGCTTTGGCGGATATTAGCCCTGATTGTGCTGATATTGATTTACCCTTACCGCCACGCAGTAGAGCACAAAGACGAGCGGTGGATTTTGGGGACGAGTGATGTATTTATTAGACACCAATGTCATTAGCGAAATTCGCCGCCTAAAACAAGGCAAATGCCATCGTCATGTTGCCGCTTGGGTCAATGAAACATCAGCCGAACTCATGTACACCAATGCAGTGGTTTTGATGGAGTTGGAACGAGGGGTGATGGCGATTGAACGCAAGGATAAAGCACAAGGACAAAATTTAAGAAACTGGCTAGACAATCAAGTCAAGCCATCGTTTGTGGGCAAGATACTACCCATCACCGAAAAAACCGCCCAAATTTGTGCCAAGCTGCACATTCCAGACCATGCACCCGAAAATGATGCTTGGATTGCAAGCTCTGCCATAGAACACCGCTTGGTTTTGGTCACTCGCAATACTGCCGACTTTGAGCGGTTGGGCGTCAAGCTTTTTAACCCATTTGAATAAGGATAACGATGAACACTGTTTTTAATCCTGTCATTTATCAGGGACGCACGGAGCATTACGAAAACCAGTTGGCACGCTATTATTATGAAGCCATCAAAACCTATGAC
>JBHCFR010000149.1:0-3017 GCA_041801945.1 Moraxella sp.
GATAAATTGACCGCCACCGATTTATAAGCGATGGCATGAGCCGATGTATCCATGGGAAAATGTCGCCCCATCACCAGTGTGTCCATACAGCTGACCAGTTGGGTGCCAACAGGGATATGGCTGATGGCACAGTCATCGCCAATGCCTAGCACGGTTTGGGCATGGCGGTGGGTGGCATTTTTAAAATAGGTATGAATCAAAGAAAATTCGGACATGGTGGATACCAAAGGCTGATGGCATGAGACGGCGATACGCCCTAAAAAGGGCGAAAACATCGCCCTTAGTTGTATTAGCTGTCTGCTCCATCTGACGGTGCCTTGACTGATTTGCCGCCAGTTTTATGAGCCTGATATTCTAATGCTCGCACCTCTTGGGCGTATCTGTCTAAGATGGCGTTAATGAATTTATGAGCGTCTGTCGCCCCAAAATGCGTGTTTAGCTGCATGGCTTCATCCAGCACCACTTTATAAGGAATGTGTAAGCTGTATTTAAGTTCATAGGCTCCGATGAGCAAAATCGCCTTTTCAATGACATCCAAATCATCAAAATTACGGTCAAGATAGCGAGAAATCGCCACGATAAGCTCGCCTGTCTGCATGGGAATTTCACGCATGAGCTCATGATAATACCCCAAATGCACCGTGTGCATGGCATTTTCGCTGCGAGTGCGAGAGGCGATGGTGTGAGGCTCATTACCCCCTTTTAGGTCACGATGCTCCGTGGTAAAGCGATAATCTGTCATCAGCCATTCGTACAAGCCCTGCACAGCAAAGCGACGTGCCTTACGCACAGCCGTATAACTGGTTTTGTAGCCCATTTCACGAACATCAACATGCTCCGTCTGTGGCTTAGAATGTGTCATAATTTACCTTAAAAATAATCTGCATTGGCATCATCTGTCAATGGGAAAACCTATTTGATGATAAACTCAAAGAGCTTGTAGGACACTCACCATCTCAATGGCGGTCATGGCAGCCTCATAGCCTTTGTTACCTGCTTTGGTGCCAGCACGCTCAATGGTCTGTTCAATGTTTTCGGTGGTCAAAATGCCGTTAATCACTGGAATGTCGTGATGTAAGGCAACGTGTGATAGCCCTTTGGCACTCTCGCTCGCCACGATGTCAAAATGCGGTGTCGCCCCGCGAATGATTGCCCCTAGCACCACAACCGCATCATAGTTGCCAGAGATTGCCATGCGTTTGGCGGTCAGGGGTAGTTCAAACGCCCCCGGCACACGCACCACCGTGATGTTCTGCCCTTGGACGCCATGACGCAGCAGTGCATCCAACGCACCCTCCACCAAACTCTCCACCAAAAAGCCATTAAATCGCCCAACAGCGATGCCAATACGCAGATTGTCATTGTCATGTAATGCCCCATCAATGTGGGTAATGGCAGCTTTTTGTTCGGTAAAGGTGGTCATGGTAAAATCTCATCGTGATGAATAAATGTGCCATTATAGCAAAATTCACTTTGCCAAAAAAGCGTTTTTTCTGCTATCATATGCTTTTTGCAAAATGAAGTTGGTGATATATCATGGATAACATGAGTGCATGGATTTTGGTAATCATGGACAAGCTTGGCTTGATGGGTGTTACGCTCATGATGTTTTTGGAAAATGTCTTTCCCCCCATACCCAGTGAGCTCATCATGCCGATGGCAGGCTTTGCCTCAGCGATGGGCAACATGAACATCATCGCCGTTATCGTCGCAGGAACCTTAGGGTCAGTGCTTGGGGCTCTGCCTTTGTATTATTTGGGCACCGTCTTTGATGAAAAACGCCTATATCGTTTGGCAGAAAAATACGGCAAATACTTTCTCATCAAGCCCTCTGATGTCACCAATGCCCAAGCGTGGTTTAACAAATACGGAAAAGCGGTTATTTTCTTTGGACGCATGATACCTGCCATCCGTTCGCTCATCTCCATCCCTGCCGGCATGAACCGCATGCCGATGTTGCCATTTTTGGTGCTGACCACCCTTGGCTCAGCGATTTGGACGACGCTGTTGGCGTATGCAGGCTATGTGCTTGGGGCAAATTATGAGCAAGTCGCCGAGTTTATCTCGCCCATCAGCAAATTGGTCGTGGTGGCGGTACTCTTGATTGGTGCCATCATTGCCTTTTTTCGCATCAAAAGCGTGTTCTTTGATAAGCGTTATGAATAGACCCCATTTGAATAATGTAAGCAAAACGGACATCAGGGTTTGAAAGTCTGCCCCCCTTCTGAACCCCTCCTTTTTTAATCCCCTACCTTTTTTTACCATTCAAGCATTTAGCAGGGCTGAACTTGATACACGTCCATACACGCCATTTTTATATTTTGTGGCTGATGTCACGCCCCGTTTTAGCCTTTTCTATCTTAACCTCTTCTCTTAGCGGCAAGCATGGCTTGTATGTTTGCCAGATAATCGGTTGCCACCTTATTGGGGTCGGCAGATTGACGACGTTTGGCAGGGTAGTCAATGTGGTCTACTGGAAGCTCATCTAAGAACCGAGAGGGTGTGGTTGGGCGATATTCTTTGCCTGCCCTACGTTTTTGAGCATACATCAAGGTCAGCTCATGTCTTGCACGGGTGATGCCCACATACATGAGTCGTCTCTCCTCCTCAATACTCTCACTCATGATAGAGTTGCGATGTGGCAAAATGTCCTCTTCTACCCCAATGATATAAACAAAGTCAAACTCCAATCCCTTGGCAGCGTGCAGGGTCATGAGATTCACCTTATTGGTGTTTTCCTCTTCTTGCTGCTGTTCTAGCATGTCAAGTAGGACCAGCTTACGAATCGCCGCCTCAATGCTCTTTTCCTCGTCATCTTCCGCCCTGTCAATCAAGACGCTAATCGATGAATAGAGTGATTCTATGTTATCCAAACGATTTTTTTCTTGCTGCGGTGTCTTACTGTCTTCTTTAATATAATCAATATACCCTGTCTCCATGATCATCTGACGCACTAGAGGCATGGGGTCGGGATTCTCATAGAGTTCACGGGTGTAGTGTGCGATAAACTCTCCAAA
>JBHCFR010000150.1:0-15369 GCA_041801945.1 Moraxella sp.
CGACCCTCTGCTCCCAAAGCAGATGCGCTACCAAGCTGCGCTACGCCCCGATTGTACCAAACTTGCGTGTTTAGTCGCTGTTCGTGGTGCGTATTATAACGTAAATTCATAAAGTGTCAATCATTTATCGCTAAATTTCCCAAAAATTTTCATAAATGATTGATTTATCTAGCCATTACATTTAGGGCTACCAAAACACAATGCATCATGGAGCACAAGGCATCATGAGAGCGTTTGATGTGGCAAGTGATGTTTTGATTTGGATGGCAATTTTGGAGGACAACTTCCGATGATAATGATGTGTTTTTATGGCTTAGCTGTCCAATCTAAACTGACAATACAAATCAATATAACAGGTACATTCTTTTGTGTCAGATTCGCTACATGTCAGGCGTAGACACATCACCTGAACGCATTCATTGGGCTTCTTCAATGAGCTCCCAACCCAAGGCTTTTGCACCCCGAGTGCCACCGATGAGATGAATGTAGTGACGAGTTGGGTTTAGGGTCTCTAAGAGTTCACAAGCTCGTGCTGCCTTAGTGCCACCGCCACAGAGCACATAGACATCACCGGTGCTTTGGGCAAGTAACTCATGATTAATGTTCTCAATCGGCACATGAACAGCGTGGGCGATATGCCCTGATTGATAGCTGTCTTTGTCTCGCACATCCCAAATAGTCACCTCATGGCTAGGTGTAAACTCAGCAATGTTTAAAGTGCTAATCATGGTTTTCTCATGTCTAAAAAATAAATGAAAGTTTAGCAAATTTGGGGTATGATAGCAACTCTTTGTGACGGATGAGAGTTATGAATAAAAAACGCTGTCCATGGTGTTTGTCTGACCCGCTTTATATGGCTTATCATGATGAAGAGTGGGGCAAACCCGTGAGAGATGATCGCCATCTGTTTGCCTGCCTTTGTCTAGAAGGCATGCAGGCAGGACTTAGCTGGATTACCATCCTAAAAAGACGGGAGAATTACTATCGTGCTTTTGATGGGTTTGACCCTGTATTGATTGCCGATTACGATGAGGATAAAGTCAATGAGCTCATGCAAAACGAGGGCATTATTCGCCATAAAGCCAAAATACAAGCCATCATCAGTAATGCCAAAGCCTATTTGAAAGTCACCCAAAATCAATCGTTCTATGGTTATCTCTACCACATCATCTGCCAATATGATGAGGTGCCAAAAGACAATCAGCCAACACATCTAAGCGACATCCCAACGCACACCATGGCGAGCAAACAACTTGCTAAGCAGCTAAAAAAGGACGGTTTTAATTTTGTCGGTGCAACGACCTGCTATGCTTTCATGCAGGCGGTTGGATTGGTCAATGATCATCTGATGACGTGTGAATTTAGGGTACGCTGACATGGCAGTGATTAGTGATAAGCAGCACGGAATCAGAGGGATATGTCTTGCCATCAAGCTAACGATTAGCCGATTTTGATGATAACTTTTGGCGACACTCTACATGAAAACACCCCAAAATGAGGTCATTTTGGGGTGTTTATTTGCCTAGGCGGCTTGATTAAGACACTTTAATGGCAGCCGAGGTGATTTTCTCTTCTACCACCACCGCATCAGGATCGCCAGCAATGCTTTCACGTTTGACGAACATAAAAAAGGCAGCTGTGGTCAAAGCGGTCAGCCCAATACCAATCCATACCGACAAGGTATAATCTAGCCCAAAGCCGATTTTGTTGTATGCCAAGAATGTATAACATGCGGCACTCATCAAGATGGCAGGCACGGTACATACCCAATGGAATTTGCGATAACGATACAGATAGCCTGCTGCCGTCCAGAGCATCACGACAGCGACCGTCTGATTCGCCCAGCTAAAATACCGCCATAGAATCTGAAAATCCACCTTGGAGACGATAAAGCCGATGACAAATAATGGTATGGCAATCCAAAGACGCTTCATGAGCGTGCGTTGTTCCATGTTCAAAAATTCAGAGATGATGAGGCGTGCAGCACGGAACGCTGTATCTCCTGAGGTAATCGGCAATACCACCACCCCAAGCACAGCAAATATCCCACCCACCAAACCAAGATAGGCGATAGAGCTGTCATAGACCACCTTAGAGGGCGAACCTGCGGCAATCGCTTCTTGTAGGCTTACCAAATCAGGATAGAAGGACATGCCGACCGCACACCAAATCAGGGCAATCACGCCTTCGGTAATCATCGCCCCATAGAAGATGAAACGACCCTCTGACTCACTCTCGGCACATCTTGCCATCAGAGGTGTCTGTGTGGCATGAAAGCCTGATAATGCACCACAAGTGATGGTCAGTAGTAACAATGGCCAAATGGGTAAATCCCCCTTAGGCTGTAAGTTCTGGAAAAAGCTCTCAACCGTCAGACCGCCCATGCTGTTAAAGAAGTAGTCACCTGAATTAGCAAATTCATTTTTTAGCAAACCATAAGTCATGCCAACAGACATGAACAGCAGTAGCCCGCCAAAAAACGGATAGATTTTGCCGATGATTTTGTCAATGGGCATGAGCGTGGCAATGATGTAATAAACAAAAATAATGCCTGTCCAAATGGCGATGATGGTCTCTTTGGTCATGCCAAACACAAGATTGGTGGTGTTGCTGGCAGTTGCACCAATTACCTCAGCATTGTCCACCGAGATGGCACCTGTGGCATTTGACCCAAAGACATCCATGGTGATGGAGCTAAGTAGCTGAGCGGGGCTTGCCACGAAGACCACCCCCACCAGCAAGAGCAGTACCACCGCAAGTAAGTTGATGAAGTGCTTGATGGGCTTGCCCAGATATTTACCTGTCAGATAGGGCATACTCGCCCCACCGTTTCGCACGGAGAGCATACCACACATATAGTCGTGCACTGCACCGGCAAAGATGCAGCCAAACACAATCCACAGCATGGCGACAGGTCCATATAATGCCCCAAGAATGGGACCAAAAATCGGACCTGTACCTGCAATATTTAACAGCTGAATGAGCCAAATGCGTTTTTTGGACATTGGCACATAGTCCACGCCGTCCGTCATGGTGTAAGCGGGTGTATTTTTGTTGGGATTGATGACAAATATCTTTTCAATCACTTTGCCATACACAAAATAGCCGACCACCAAGATGGCGACACAAAAGAAAAACCACAGCATAAACAATCTCCCCGATTGTCTTTTATTTGATGAAAAATTGAGAAATAAGCGATTGAAAAAAATCACTAAAATTTACCACCGCTTACAATACCGCAAAGTCATAAAAAGGTCAATGCAGATTATCCCTAAAATGAAGATTATTGATGATTAATTTTATCAATGGGTAATTTTTGTATTTTAGCGATAAATTTTTAAAAAATCTTACATGTTAAAGTCAAGATTTTTGTTATAATAATGGGCTTTTATTTTTCCAAAAAATTATCTTTAACTGGTGCGGTTTTTTCACGTCATGAACTCTTTGAAACATACAATTCATCTACCAAGCAGCCAAAGCAGCTCTCGTCAGCGTGGTTCGGTGCAGCAGATTCTGGTGCTGTTTATCATTGCTCTTACCTTAGTGGCGATGGTCATGGCGGTATTTGGCTATAAAATTGGGTACAAACAAGGGCTTAGAAAAGGCAGTGAACAACAAGTTCAAGAACAAGGAGAGGAAACACTCCAAGGCATGTCGGTCAATGAGGCAAAATTAAAACAACAGCTGGACTCGGCAGTCAAAGAAAGAGACATTGGCTTATCCAATCTTGAAACCTTGCGTGAGCAAAACGAGGAGCTGACCACGAAGAATATGCAGCTTACTCAGGTAAATGAGTTATTTAAGAGCAAACTTGCCAAAGAGGGCGGCTTTCCCTTGGAGGTGCTGGGTAGTGAGATAGTGGCACTGCCTGATAATACTTATGAATATCGCTTTGATGTGGCGATGGTCTCATCATCAGGAGCTGCCATCAGCATGACGCCAAAGATGACCTTACTAAACGCCACTAGCATGGTGCAAATCCCCTTGAAACCTGCCACTTATGAGATAAAAGATGTGGAGAGGATTCGTGGGCGTTTTGTCATGCCAGAAGGCTTTAAGCCCAAACAAATCAAACTTCAAATCAGTGCAGGCGGTCAGCGTATAGAGCAGCTCTATAATTGGCAAGTCGGCGAGGTGATGGTTCAAAGAGAAAGTGTAGACATCAATGAGCGTCCCGTCACCCAAAACTAACATCTACTTTACATCATCATCAGTGACATGGATACGATAAATTAATAAGCATACGATAAGTTAAGAACTCATGACAGAACACCATACCGACACGAACCCAAGTAGCGAAAGCGATGTCGCCACCGAACAAGAATACGCACAGGCACCTCTGTTCCATGTGGTCATGCATAATGATGATTTTACCACCATGGATTTTGTGGTGTTTGTCTTAATGGAAGTATTTAATCATGATGTGGACAGAGCAGTGACACTGATGATGGACATTCACCAAAAAGGGCAGGCGATTGTGGCAACATTACCCAAAGAGATTGGTGAGATGAAGATTGCTGTGGTGCAAGAGCATGCTGAAAAGGCAGAATATCCACTGCTGGTGACACTACAAAGAGCGTGATGATGCAGGGTGATTGATAGACCGTCCTAAAAATCCCCCAAAAATCCCCCTGACTGTCTCGCCCAGAGACTGGCGTAAATTCCCCCTTGGGCAATAAGCTCATCATGACTGCCCATCTCAATAATCCTACCTTTATCCATCACCACCAGCTTGTCTAGGCTTGCAATGGTGGACAGACGATGAGCGATGGCAATGACGGTTTTGCCCTTCATCATCTCATCTAGGCTCTGAGTAATGGCGTGTTCTACTTCTGAATCTAGGGCGGAGGTCGCCTCATCTAGCAATAAAATCGGGGCGTTTTTGAGCATGACACGGGCGATGGCGATACGCTGACGCTGTCCACCAGAGAGTTTGACGCCACGTTCGCCCACTTGGGTGTCTAGTCCTTTATTGCCATACTTATCTTCTAAATGCACGATAAAATCCCATGCTTGTGCAAGACGAGCAGCAGCGATGATTTCCTTGTCGCTCGCATCAGGTCTGCCATAGGCAATGTTCTCACGCACGGTACGATGTAATAGGGCGGTATCTTGGGTGACCATGCCGATATTTTGACGTAAAGAGGTCTGGGTGACTTGATTGATGTCCTGATCGTCAATACGAATGCTGCCACTGTCCACGTCATAAAAACGAAGCAAAAGATTGACGAGCGTGGATTTGCCAGCACCAGAGCGACCGACCAGCCCCACTTTTTCGCCTGCTTTGATGGACAGATTAAAGTTATCAAAAAGTTTGGTGGTATCATCGCCACGTCCATAGTTGAAACTCACCTCATCAAAACGAATCTCACCACGACTCACCATAAGCTCGCTGGCACCCTCTTTATCGGTGACGGCATGAGGGGTGGTCAGCGTTCTCATGCCGTCTTGTACTGTGCCGATGTGTTCAAACAAACTTGCCATTTCCCACATGATCCACTGAATCATGCCTTTTAATCTCAAAGCGATACCGCTTGCCACCGCAATCGCCCCCACAGTGACCTGACCCATCATCCACAGATAGACACCGATGGCGGTGCTGCCGACAATCATGATGAGCGAGAGTGTCTCAGTGGTGGTGCCAAGAATGGATACCCAACGCATCTGGGCGTGAACGGTTGTCATGAATTCGCTCATGGCGGATTTGGCGTAGGATAATTCACGGTTAGAGTGACTAAACAGCTTTACCGCACCAATATTAGCATAAGCATCGGTCACACGCCCTGTCATTAAGGCACGTGCATCGGCTTGGTCGCTGGCAGTTTGACGCAGGCGAGGCAAGAAAAACTTCATCATGACCGCAACGCAGATGAGCCACGCCAAAAATGGCAAGAACAGCCAGACATCAAGGTTTAATAAAATCACGCCACTGGTGACCAAATAAGCCACAACAAAGGACACCATCTCTGCCATCGTCATGATGGTATCACGCACGGATAGGGCGGTCTGCATGACTTTGGCGGAGACACGTCCTGAGAACTCATCATGATAAAACTGCATGGACTGTCCAAGCATGTGTTTGTGAAACCACCACCGAAGTCGCATGGGCAAGACCCCTTGCAGGGCTTGAAAGCGAATCAAGTTGCCGATGAACTCACCGAAGATGGACAGCAGACAGGCACCCAAAATCAGCATGATGGTCTGTCCACGCGCTTGCCAAAGTGTGTCAGGCGTGTAGAGGGTCAGCCAGTCCACAACATCACCCGCCCACGCAAAGAGCAGCGAGCCAAATACCCCAAGCAAGACCGACAAAATGATGCGTATGCCAATCCAAAGCCTTGCCCCGTCAGTACACGCCCATAAAAATGCAAAAAACCCATGTTGGTCTGAACCAGCACTAGGCATGGGGCTGTCAGGATAAGGATCTAGGCGGTTTTCAAAATAGCGAAATAAAGACATGGTGATTTTTGTGTTGATTTAAAAAGACGGGTTTGTTATGAGATTAATTTTTGTTGGTTTTTTTGCTAAGTCAAAGACATCCCAAGACAAAGACCCACGGCTTAGGCGATGTCAGGCATGAAGGCATGAGGTCTTTGCCAGCATGTTTTTGCCATCATGGTTTGTGATGACTTTATGTGCAGCTTTTGTATGACCGATAGCCCAAGGGACGCTAAATATGCCAAGTCATAATGAGGTCTGATGATGAATTATCAATGAGGGGTTAAAATTTTCTCCTACGACCAAGTTAAATCACGCCAATGAGGGAGGATTGATGCGACCCATCTTGACATCTGATGTGCTATTTTCATGCATAAAATGAAGATTTGACAAGGTTTTTGTGCTATCATATCCCCCTTTTTATGTTGCCCTTGTTGCCATGTCCACGCATTATTTGACCGACACCACGCCGATTGTTGCTTTTGACACCATTTTTGAGCAATGCTCTATTGCCATCATGGCAGATGGGCAGGTGATTTATGCGAAGACGGTATCTGGCGGGCGTGGACAAACGGAGATTATTCTGCCCATGCTAGATGAAGCCTTGCAAGCGACGGGCATTCATTTGGCACAGGTGGCAGCATGGGCGTTTAATCGTGGTCCGGGTGCGTTTAGTGGCATTCGCATTAACACCGCCGTCGCCCAAGCCTTATCGGTTGCCAACGCTGCACCCTGTATCGGCATATCTAGCCTGCATGCTTTGGCCATCATGGCATGCGAACATGAGAGTGCCACAGAGGGCATGAGAATCACAGCAGTGATGGATGCTCGTCAAAACCAAGTCTATGCAGGCGATTTTGTGGTTTGTGACGGTGAGCTGATTGCCAAAGAAGAATATCTGCTTGATTACAAAAAAAACCATTGCAGCAGACCTCATCGTCGGAGATGGGGTGAATTTGGTAGAGACAACCGCCAAGAGGCTCGCCCTAAACCCCACCGCCGAGCACATTGCTCGTCTGGCGTATCCTTTATTCATCAAAGGTCAGACTGTCACTGCCAAAGATGCCCTGCCTGTCTATCTTAGAAATAACGCATGGAAAACATTGGCAGAGCAAGGCAAAAAAACACCATGAACATTTGTCACAATCATCCCATTAACCCAACCCAAACCCTCGATGAGTGTACCGCAACTCTTATTAAAATCAACGTATCAGCCACGATGATGTCATCTCTTTTTAGTGCAAGTTTTGGTGTAAGCCTGTTTGGATAAAAATGAGAGCAGACATGATTGGCATTTAGTCAAACCCAAGTGTAGAGTAATATTTTGGACATTGTGTTATTTATCAAAGCGATTGTCATGGGCATTGTTGAAGGCATCGCCGAATTTTTGCCCATTTCTAGTACTGGCTATCTGATTTTGGCCGCTGACATCATGAACTTTTGGGATAAGGACAAGCGGGATTTGTTCATTGTCTTTATTCAGCTTGGGGCGATTTTGGCGGTCATTTATGATTATTGGGGGCGGCTGTGGACAGCCTTTATGGGACTCTTGACAGGCAAGGCACAGGGCATGGCTAACCCTCGTGGTCTTGGCATGGCACTGATCATCGCCACCATTCCTGTCATGGTGATTGGCTTTACGCTAAAAGATTTTATTACAGGGGTGCTGTTTCATCCTTTGGTGGTGGCGACAATGCTCATTGTCGGGGCGATTTTAATCATCTACGTAGAAAAAAACCCACACCCCATCAAGGCACAAGAGGCAGAACAGATAGACTTTAAAATGGCATTAAAAATCGGACTGGCACAGTGCCTTGCTTTGATTCCGGGTACGTCTCGCTCTGGGGCGACCATCATTGGTGCGTTATGGTTTGGGGCGTCTCGTAAGGCAGCGACCGAATTTTCTTTCTTTTTGGGGATTCCTGTCATTGTTGGGGCGGCACTGCTGGATTTGTTGGACAAAAAAGAAGCACTGCAAACAGGGCAGGATTGGATGATTTTGGGTGTCGGCACGGCAGTGTCTTTTATTGTTGCCTTGCTTTGTATTCGTCTGATGGTGGCGTGGGTGTCCAAAAAAGACTTTATGATTTTTGCTTATCTGCGTATCATCACGGGCGTGATTGTGCTTTTGGCGTATTTTGTGTTTGGCTATCAAATTCAAGGGTGATTTTAGCAGGGCGGCATGATTAAAGATTAAGAGGATGCATAGGATAAGAAGATGAGTTTTAGGGTTATCATCATCGGCACCGATGAAGACAAAGCGGTTTTTTGCCAATTGCAAGCCATCAAAGACACTCATGCCTTGCCTCTCATGCTGTCATTTCATGAGCTGCATAAATTAAGCGATAAAGCGATGGTATCTTTTGCCAATGATCATCCTGATGTGCCGATGATTGCCATCATCAAGCAAATACCCACTCTCATCAAAGCCGCTCATCATGATGTCATCAAATCATCGCTCAATTGGCAATCTTTGACCAAACGCATTGTGAGTGCTGGGCGAAAGTCTGAGCTTATCTTGCAAGCATCCAAATTAACCAGTGGCATGAGCGTGGTGGATGGCACGGCAGGGTTTGGGCATGACGGCTTGATTCTAGCGAGTACAGGTACTGGCGTGACGATGATTGAGCAGCATCCACTGATTGCCTTGTTGCTGCTCTTTGAGCATGAACGGATGAGCAGGCAGGTCAATTGGCAAAAATTATTGAGCCGCATTGAGATTTGCCATGGCGATTTTTTAAATGCAGATTTTATGGCAAAGCTGCCAAAAGCAGACATGGTCTATCTTGACCCCATGTTTCCCAAAAACAGCTATTCCTCTAAGGTCAATAAAAACATGCAGGTTTTGCACGATTTGACGATACCTCCAAGCGATGAAGATGAGGTTTTGTTTTTTGAGGTGGCAAGAGGAAAGCTCAATCACCAAGGCAAAATCCTCGTCAAACGCCCTGTTTTGGCACCTTATCTGGCAAATGAGCGCCCAGTGCAAAGCATCGCCAATGATGCGGTTCGCTTTGATAAGTATTTGGGATAGTCCGCTGGTCTCTGCGTGGAGGGCATGATGACTGCTTGTCGCTAGATTTTAAGGTATTTACGCATCCAGTCCAATGCATAAGCAATGAACAACGCCTAAACGACACATCCAAAAAGTAGGAGAGACACGATGAAATACGAACATATCTTATTGAGTATCATGCTGTTTTTGGTCATACAAAATATCTTGATTCGCCGAAAATATCAACAGCTGTGGCGAGCCATGGATAAAAGCCAATACGTCCAAAGCTACCAAAAAATCATCAAAAGCACCCCAAAACAGGCAGAAGCCCTAAAACTACTGCGTAAAGAATTTCCCGAGCTCAGTATTTTTCAGGCGTTTGAGGTCAGTCAGCTCTCAGAAAAATCCAAGAGCTAATCTGTGCCTGATGATAAATAAACCCTGCCATGTGGCAGGGTTTGACAGAAGCTTGACAGGGAATTTAACAGGGATTTGTTATCTCGTGATGGTAAAATAAGCTAAGAGCCATGGCGTCTAGGGTTCGTCATCCTCTGTCGGGGTTGGGCTAAGGCTGATGCCTGCCTGAGCCGCCAAACCATCAGGGCTAAACACCCCCTCATAGACAAAAGAGGTCGGACCGGTCATCATCACTGAATAGCCCTCTTGATAGCGTACGGCAAGACTGCCACCATAGAGCTGGACTCGGATATCCACGCCTTCATCCACCCAATCTTCACGCACGCCGACAGCGACCGCCGCACAAGCCCCTGTCCCACACGCTTGGGTCTCGCCCACACCTCGCTCATACACACGCAGACGAATGTGGCGTTGATTGACGATTTGTACAAAGCCGACATTGACACGCTCAGGGAAGGCTTCATGAGACTCAATGAGGCTGCCCAAGCGTGCCACATCGGCACTTAGCACATCATCCACCAAAATGACCGCGTGGGGGTTGCCCATGTTGGCAAGATAAAGCTGAACGGGTTCGCCATCTACATTTAGGCGATAAGCATTGCCGATTTTGGTGATGGCTTGGGGGGCAAAGGGGATTTCAGCAGGTTCAAATTTGGGTTTTCCCATGTCCACTTGCACCCAACCATAACGATCGGTGGTCAGTGTGATGACGCCACTGGCTGTCTCTACTCTAAGACGTTGTTTAAAAGACAGTTTGCGTGCCTGTACAAAGGAGGCAAAACATCTGGCACCATTACCACACTGTGAAACTTCCTGACCGTCAGCATTAAAAATACGATACTTAAAGTCCACATCAGGGCGAGAGGGCGGCTCAACGATGAGCAGCTGGTCAAACCCCACACCCAAATGACGATCAGCCAACAAGCGAACCAGTTCACTGGTGAGATTCATGCGTTGTGTGACCAAATCAATGACCATAAAATCGTTGCCCAAGCCATGCATTTTTGTAAATTCAATTAACATTTTCATTTTCCTATATTTTTAAATGGTAGTTCTGCCATCTATCTTAACATGAGACGTCTAAAATGTTAATATCAAATCCAGAAATAGCACGTTTTTTATGGTGGCATTCTTGGGCGTGTTTAGAGATTTTCGCTTAGGTGCTCCATGATTTTATCTGCCAAAGCATGATTGAGATATGCCATTGCCCTAGGGCTGATGTGCCGAATGTGGTTTAGAATCTGGGTGGTGGCAAGAGCATGGCTGTTGGGCAGTGGGGTATAGCTGTCGCTTGGCATGATGAGAAATTCATCATCTTCTAAGTTCACACTGACCAGCGTTTTGGCGGGATTTTTGTGCAAGACATTCACATGACCTGATAGCAAAAGGCGTTCTATCTGCTCTGCCACCGCCTGTTTGATGTCGCGTTGGTCGGTGGTTTGGCTGTCCTTGGCGGTGTTGGTAAAGTGTAAGTGTAGTGCCAACGGAAAATCATCCCACACGATGACAGTGGTGCCTGTGATTTTGATGTGCATGGCGGGGCGAAGACTGCCTTCTGGCACCCCAAAAATGGTGCAGGCTTCTTGGGCGGTGACTTTGTCATTGAGCCGAGTAAAAAAGTCGGTCAGCGGCTTTTGGGCTTTTAGTGCATCACTTAGGCGGTCATAGTGAGCAAGCAGCATGAGTGGCAAATCCTGCTCACAGAGGAATTTGTCTATTTTGACATTATGCACCCGAAATGGCAAATCATCGGTGAGCAGTTCTTGTAAGATAAAACGTTCGGTCATGGCTTTGGCTTCTGGATAAATTGCCATAATATAGCACAAAAATGAGACGTATGGCACTGTTATGTCGTCCACGCGTGATTTGTCTTAGCAGGCGATAGCTTACCGAGATATCCTAGCCGAGCGATAGCTTAGCCGATCCATAAAGCCCTGTCAGTTGTGACTCTAAAAACTTTGATGTATCCACGGGCTTTTGTGCTACAATGATTTTTTCAAAAGAGGTCAATCAAACAGGAGAGGTCATGACTTACGACAACACCAATATTTTTGCCAAAATCTTGCGTGGCGAGATTCCCTGCCACAAAGTCTATGAAGACGATAAGACCCTTGCTTTTATGGACGTCATGCCACAGGCGACGGGCCATGTGCTCATCATTCCCAAATGTGAAGCGGTGGAACTGACCGATTTGCCTTGTGAATACGCCTGTGCTGTCTTTGCCACCGCTCAAAAAGTGATAAAAGCCCAGCGAGCTGCCCTAGGTGTAGAAGGTATCGTACAGATGCAATTAAACCATGCCAAAGCAGGGCAAAGCGTTTTTCACTATCACATGCACCTGATTCCGACTCACGTTCACGAGCTTGGCAGGCACGAAGGGGGCATGGCTGACCAAGATGAGCTCGCTGATTTGGCAGGCAAAATTCGTGCCCAAATGGACGCCTTATCATAGAGATGCCTTGGGGCGGCTTGACAGATTAGGGTAAAATCTCAATTGTGGCATGATCCACCACGGCGATAAACAGCTCATCGATTTCTTCGTTGGTGACGGCGATACAGCCGTGTGTCCAGTCTTTTAAGAGATGATTGGCACCGATGATGTCGCCCAGTCCATTTTTGATGCCGTGTATTTTTATCGCTCCCCCTGCCGATTTGCCATGAGATTGGGCGTGCTTGATGTCCTCATCATTAGGATAAGAGATGCCTAAGTTTTTATGATAGCCGCTGTTGGCACTGCGTTCATTGATGGTGTAAGTGCCCTCAGGGGTCTTCATGTCGCCTTCAAACTCTTTGTGTCCGATGGGATTTTTGCCAAGAGAGATGGGGTAAATCTTTATGAGAGTATCGCCATAAAAGGCGTGCATTTCTCGCTTACCCTTATGAACGATGAGTTTGTCAATCTTGGTGTTTTTGGGTGGTGGGGGCTGATTGATGAGTTCAAGCTGCCTAGGCGATAGGGCAGAGGTGTCAATGACGGGGACATTTGGCGAGCCGTCATAAAAACGCAGCCCAAATGCCGACAAGATGATGACAACAAAGAATAAGCCAAAGTATTTTTTCATGAAAGTCTCCACGATGAATATGGATTACTCTATCACGCCTTCACAATACCAATGATGGAATGCTCATGAAAAATTGATGGAAAATGTGTGAGATGACCAAAACGGTTTTGATTGTCAAATAACCTCATTGTGATATGCCCTCATTGTGGTATGCTAAGACAATGATATAATAATATAAAATCTAACTTCATGATGAAACCAAAAAGGCGGTATGGATTCATGCTATCTTTAAAGTTTAATCCTCCAAAGGCTGTATTAATACTGATGGTCCTAGCTTATACCAAGCCTGCTTTGGCATTAAGTGTTGAGCCTGCTGATTTGGGCGAATTTAAATTTGATAAGGATATCGTTTGTCATATTGACCCTGATGGCCATAATCAGCAATTCTTGGGTGGCGTTGTCCGCAAAGATAATAAAGTCGGACTTGCTGATAAAGAGGGCAATCTGATGATTCCTGCCATGTACCAAGATGGCGATTGTATGGTGGCTCGCTCGTCTGCTTACGTCTCATTTAAGCAAAATAAGCATTGGGGATTGGTAGATTTTCACCATAACATTATTTTGGATTTTAAGTATGATCGCCCCATCAGCTCTTTTAATGGCGTGGACAGCTTTGTGGTCGCTCGCCTAAAATCATCGGTAGAGCCTAGTCAGTTGGAAGTGGACGCATACGATAACGAAGAAAATTTTCAATATGCTGTTGTTAATAAACAGGGGGACATGCTGATAGATTGGCAAGATAAGCCCTTATCTTTTTTGACCGCTGATTTATTATTGCGTGAGTACTCTCAGATTATTAATTTGCAAGGGCAATCTGTATTAACAAGCAATCATCATTATATCAGCTACATGAATAAAGACAGATTCCTTGCTTATGATGGTCAATATTATTTTGTCATAGACATCAATAACCAAAAACTAAGCCAAAATTATCAAGAAATCCACCCTTATAATAGCCAAGGTTATGCCAGAGTATTTCAAAGCGTGGATGATGGCACCAAAATGGGCTTTATTGATACCACGGGTAATTTGGTCATTGCGATGAACACTTATTCTTATCCAGTTTGGCATGATGTGTTTCTTTATCAATATGAACTGGACACCAGTCGTGGGTGCCGCATTTATTTGGTGGATAAAGAGGGGGGAGAGGTCAATGACCCTAAATATCCTGACATAGACTGCCAATCCTTATTCATCAAACCTGCGATTGGGGCAGAACAGGTATCTTGGCTTGATAAGATAAAGCAGTGGTTTTTGGCATTATGGCAGGGTTAAATAAAGTTTTAAAAACCAATAAAGACAAAAAATCCCAAGTTCATCGCTTGGGATTTTTGATGAGTGAAAATTAGCCCACAAACGCTCGTTCTACCACATAATCAGCAGGTACGCCCATGCGAGGCGAAACGGTCAGCCCAAAACCATCTAAAATGGCAGAAGTGTCGGCATTCATCGCCATGCTACCACAAATCATCGCACGGTCATCATCTTTGTTCATGGGCGGCAAGCCAATGTCTTCAAACAGTTTGCCTGATTTTAAGAGCTCGGTAACACGTCCTTGGTTTTTGAACTCGTCACGCGTCACGGCAGGGTAGTAAATGAGCTTCTCACGCACCCATTCGCCAAAAATTTCATCGTTTGGCAGCTCATTTTCAAAAAAGTCACGATACGCCAAATCTTCAACGTGACGCACGCCGTGAACTAAAACAATTTTTTCAAAACGCTCGTACATTTCAGGTTCACGCACCAACGATAAAAAGGGGGCAAGTCCTGTGCCTGTGGCAAGAAGATATAGGTGCTTGCCAGGCAGAAGGTCGTCCAATACCAGCGTGCCTGTGGGTTTTTTGCTGACGAGCAGCTCATCGCCGACTTTGATGTGCTGTAAGCGGGAGGTTAAAGGTCCATCTTGCACTTTAATAGAATAAAACTCCAACTCTTCTGCCCAAGCAGGACTGGCGATAGAATAGGCACGAACCAGTGGCTTGCCATCCACTTCTAACCCAATCATGGCAAATTCCCCGCTTCTAAAACGCAAACTGTCGCTGCGTGTGGTCTTGATGGTGAATAGGCTGTCTGTCCAGTGGTGGACATAAGTGACGGTTTCGGTGGCAAATTTTGACATAATTTTTCCAAAATATAAAATAAGAATGATTATCAGAACTGATTTGATGGTAAATTTTGTGTATAATAGCGATTTTTTACCCCAACTTTTACTAATAAATTGGAATATTTACCGCCTATTTTAGCATAAGCTGCCCAAAAACACCATGAAGACACATACCTTGCCCATCATTGGTTATCATCATTCGCCCTTGTCTCAAAAATTTGGCATTCCTCGTCAGCCCAGTCTTGTAAAGGTCAAAAGCCACATTCGCTTCGTTGCCCCTTATGCTACGCCTGACGCTTTTCTTGGTATTGAGAGGTATAGTCATTTGTGGATTTTATGGCAGTTTCATCACA
>JBHCFR010000151.1:0-6227 GCA_041801945.1 Moraxella sp.
CCTCGGTGCCACGCTGACGAACGATGATGTTACCTGCGACAACGTCTTGACCACCGAAAATTTTTACACCAAGCATTTTTGGGTTAGAATCACGACCGTTACGAGTAGAACCTGCGGCTTTTTTGTGTGCCATGAGAATATCTCCTGTGAATACTTCTAAAATTAGAGCGTAGGTAAATTAACCATTGATTGCGGTGATTTTAAGCTCGGTGTACCATTGACGATGACCTTGCTCTTTGTGATAGTGCTTACGACGACGGTGCTTAACAATACGCACCTTTTTGCCACGACCATGACTCACCACTTCTGCGGCCACGCTAGCGCCTGCAACCACAGGCTGACCGATTTTGACATCAGAACCATTTACCACCATCAGAACATCTTCAATATTCAAAGATGCTCCCACCTCAGATTTTAGAAGCTCAACCTTTAAGGTTTCGCCAACGCTGACACGGTGCTGTTTACCGCCACTTTTGATAACTGCGTACATCGCATGCTCCAAATAAACCTGTGTGCCGTGGTCATCCCTTGATGACACTTACTAACGAACACGACTAGGACAAAAATAAGGCGGTATTTTATCGCACATTCATCACATTTGCAAGCGTTATTTTACCGTTTGCCACATCTTTATCGCTTGTGCCATCATTGCCACATCATGAACTCGGACGATGTTCACGCCTTGTCGTAGGGCGAGCAGATGGGCAACTGTACCAATCATGTCTCTATCCACAGGATGATGGTCGTGCATACAGGCAAATTTATTTAAAACCTCACCCAAAAACCGCTTGCGAGACACGCCAAACAGCATGGGCAGGTTAAAATGACGAATGATTTTATCCAAATTTTTCATGAGCGTGACATGGTGTTCATGGTTTTTGGCAAAACCCATGCCGACATCTATCACCAGATGATGTCTTTTTATGCCTGCATTTAGGGCACGCCAAATGTCTGTATCAAGCTCACCGATGACCTCATCAGCCACACTCTCATATGTCGCCAATCCATTCATGTTATCAGGTTCGCCCCGAGAGTGCATGATGATGACAGGGCAATCAAGTTGTGCTACCGTATCACATGCCCCATCTCGTCTTAGTCCACGCACGTCGTTGATGATGTCCGCCCCTGCTCTTATCCCCTCTGCCATGACGATGGGGTTACTGGTGTCAAGCGACAGCCACAGCTCATCGCCAAACTCATCTCTGATGCTCTGTATGATGGGGATGACTCTGTCAAGCTCCGTCTTCGTATCCACGCTGGTGGCATTAGGACGAGTGGACTCTCCGCCGATGTCTATGATGTCCACACCCCATTTCATCATGTCGTGGACATGGTGCAAGGCAGCAGAGATAGTGTGAAAACGCCCTCCATCCGAAAAAGAATCGGGCGTGACATTTAATATGCCCATGATTTTTGGGTCAGATAAATCCAGCTGTTTTTGGCGAAAACGAAGAATGTGCGTCATTGTCTTAGTATTATCTTAGTATTGGCTTGAAATTGGTTATAATAACACAATCTATTTAGGGCGTGCTAACAATTCACCACCCTAATGCTTTTTAGAGCAGTACTTGTCTTGTGAATAAAGGATGACTTTTGCAATATTTTGACCGACACGACGGCGGAGAAAACGCCATTTTAGTCCATCTTGACATCAGAGAGATGGTTGACCCTGATGACTTAGAAGAGTTTCGCTTGCTCGTCCATTCAGCAGGTGCTAATGAACTTGACATCATCACAGGGGGACGTAATAAACCCCACGCCAAATACTTTGTTGGCACAGGCAAGGCAGATGAAATCGCACAGGCGGTCGCACGACATGAGGCGGATATTGTCATCTTTAATCACGACCTAACCCCAAGCCAAGAGCGAAACCTAGAATCCCTAATCAAGTGCCGAGTGCTTGACCGTACAGGGCTGATTTTGGATATTTTTGCTCAACGTGCCAGAACTTATGAAGGCAAACTGCAAGTGGAACTCGCTCAGCTCTCTCATCTTGCCACCCGATTGGTGCGTGGCTGGACGCATTTGGAGCGACAAAAAGGAGGGATTGGGCTGCGTGGTCCGGGTGAGACGCAGTTAGAGACGGACAGACGGCTGTTGCAGATTCGTGTTAATCAACTAAAAAACAAACTGGATAAGGTCAAACAGACACGCACCCAAGGACGTGCCAAACGTCAAAAATCAGACATACCCACGATATCACTGGTTGGCTACACCAACGCCGGTAAATCCACCCTGTTTAACCGTTTGGCTGATGATAATATCTATGCCGCCGACCAGCTATTTGCCACACTAGACCCCACGCTACGCAAGGTGAATTGGGCAGGCGTGGGCAGTGTCGTGCTGGCAGATACGGTGGGCTTTGTGCGTCATCTGCCACATGAGCTGGTGGAGAGCTTTCATGCCACCCTAGAAGAAACCTTAGAAGCTGACCTGCTGCTCCATGTCATTGACAGCAGCAGTCCTGACATGCATGAGCAAATAGATGCGGTCAATGGCGTGCTTGATGATATCGGTGCAGATGCACCCATTTTACTGGTTCATAATAAAATTGATCGCACCGATGAGTTGCCCACCATTCATTATAAAGAAGCAGGAAAACCCCATCGTGTCTATGTCTCAGCTCGTGAAAACTTAGGCATGGATAAACTCACCCAAGCGGTGCAAGAGCTACTGGTGGGAGACTTATCTGAGTTCACGCTGACGCTGGATTTATCGGCAAAAGGCATGGGGCAACTTAAAAACACCTTGTATGAGTTAAATGTCATCACCAAAAGCGAGTTTGATGATATGGGACATGAGGCGATCACAGCTCGTCTTGCCAAAAGCAAACTCAAAGAGCTCTTAGGCAAATATCATCTGGATCCTTTTGATGTGCTGCCACCTCATCAAGCCAACGCATTTTTGCCTAAGCTTGAAGCCTTTGAGCAGGCAATCCTCAAAAAGGACGACAACCAAAATAATGATGACCTAAACCCATTTTGTGTGTAGATGATCTAATAAAGCGCTTGAAACTTATCGGGACTTATTTGGAATCGGGGCTTATTTGAATTTGTCAAATACCCAAAACACCCATAAGCCCCACACTTAACTCACACAACTTGACATCACACAACTCCACATCACACACTCTACACACTCTGTAAAAAGCTCGCCAACGCCTGCCCCGCGTCATCAGTCTTCATGAACTGCTCACCGATAAGAAAATGATGAATGCCATGCTCTCTCATGAGATGAATGTCCTGTACCCCATGAATGCCACTTTCACTGACCACCAAGGCATCATCGCCGATGTTTTCACGCAAAGTTTTGGCAAGACGGATGGAAGTATTCAAATCCACGTCAAAGGTATTAAGGTTGCGGTTATTGATGCCATAGATGTTATGGGCTGATTTGGGTAATTTTAAGGCACGATGTAGCTCATCTTCATCATGCATCTCAATCAAGACATCCATGCCAAGTGCCACCGCAATCTCATGTAGCTGTGCCACTACATCATCATCAAGACAAGCCATGATGAGCAAAATACAATCAGCACCCAGTGCACGGCTCTCATAGATATGATAGGCGTCCACCATAAAGTCTTTACGCAAAATCGGCAAGCGACTGGCATTTTTTGCTTGCATAAGATAATCATCATGCCCTTGAAAATACTCACGGTCGGTCAATACAGACAGACAAGTCGCCCCTGCTTGTTCATAGTCTTTTGCCGTGGCGATGGGGTCAAAGTGCTGACAAATCACGCCCTTAGAGGGGCTTGCCTTTTTAATCTCACTAATCACCCCAATCTCATCGTCTGCCACCGCTTGGAGTGCCTTGGCAAAGCCTCTGGGTGCTGGGGCGGTTTTTGCTCTTTCTTTTAGTTCATCAAGACTCATCTTAGTGCGGGCAAGGGTGAGTTCTTGATGTTTGGTGGCAACGATTTTTTGTAAAATGGTGGGGGTAGACATGGATTTCCTTGGTTTTTTGGTCAATCTTAGCATGAATATTCGGTGTGCTGATTAGGCGTTAAGGGCTTGGGTTGTTTTGGCGAATTCTTGTAGTTTCTCCCACGCCTTTGTGCTGTTTAGGGTCTCATGGGCGAGCATCACGCCCTCTTTAAAATCATGAGCACCTCCTGCCAAGTACAGGCTTGCCCCCGCATTTAGAGCAATGGTGTCTTGGGCTTTTTTGATGCGAGCATCATCAGATGCACCCTGTAAGGCACTTTTAATAAGCTCAAAACTCTCCTCGGACGAGCCAACACACAGACCATCTAGTGACTGCATCTGTATGCCCACATCGCTTGGGCTGATGACAAAAGAGCGAACCTGACCATCTTTATATTCAGCCACCCTAGTTGGTGCAGCAAGGCTAATCTCATCTAAGCCATCATCAGAATGCACCACCCACACATGGCGACCACCAAGCTGCCCCATGACATGAGCAAGTTTTTCGCACAAGGTGGCATCATAGACCCCAAGTAGCGTGTTGGGAGCAGCGGCAGGGTTGGTCAGAGGTCCTAAAATGTTAAAAATCGTGCGGATTTTTAATGTGCCACGCACCGCCTTAGCATGACGCATGGCAGGATGATGATTGGGGGCAAACATAAAACAAATGCCCGTCTTTTTGGCACACTCGGCAACTTGCGTGGCATCCAAAGACAGGTTCACGCCAGCACTGCTCAGCAAATCGGACGCCCCTGAACTGCTTGACACGCCTGTGCTGCCATGTTTGGCAACTACCCCGCCACACGCCGCCACCACAAAAGCAGATGCCGTGGAGATGTTAAATAAATTAGCACCATCACCCCCTGTTCCTACGATGTCCACTGCGTTATCCATCCCTAGGTTTACGCCATTGGCGAACGATCGCATGACACGAGCCGATGAGGCAATCTCCTCCACCGTCTCGCCCTTGATACGCCATGCGACAAGAATGGCAGAAAACAACACATCAGGGCAGTTGCCTGTCATGATAAGCGTCATGAGCGTGGTGGTGTCATCGGCACTCAAATCATGACCATGAACCAAGGTGGTCAGAATTTTTACCAGAAAATTATGAATGTCACTGTCGCTCTTTAAAGTGGTTATCTCGTTCATCAAAATCAGCTCTTAAAATCATGAAAATCAAAAATCACACCACCACGGGCATCTCATCATCATCTAAAACCGCGAGCCCACAGCGTTTCAAAAAATTATTAAACAGCTGGTGACCGTGTGCACTCAATATGGATTCTGGATGAAATTGCACGCCTTCAATATCAAGCGTTTTGTGGCGTACGCCCATGATTTGTGCGATTGTGCCATCGCCATTTTGTGTCCAAGCGGTCACCTCCAAGCAGTCAGGCAAAGTGTCTTTGTCAATCACCAGCGAATGATAACGCACCATGGAGACAGGGTTTGGTAGGTTCTTAAAAACACCCACGCCATGATGATGGATGTCTGACAGTCGCCCATGCATCACCTCATCGGCTCGCACCACTTCACCACCAAAGGCTTGCCCGATGGCTTGATGCCCCAAACACACGCCCAGTATGGGAATGCTACCGCCAAAACGCGTCAAAATCGGTACCGTCACGCCTGCTTCGGTCGGCGTACAAGGACCAGAACCCAAAATAATCGCTTTTGGGGCGAGTAGAGCAATCTCATCTAGGCTGATTTCATCATTGCGTTTGACGACAATCTTCTGCTGCAATTCGCCAAAGTACTGTGCGATGTTGTAGGTGAAACTGCAATAATTATCTATTATTAAAATCATCTTTGGGTTATCCTTTTGATTTTTATCATCTTTTTAGGCGTATTGACAAAACTGTATTGACAAAGTTTGGGGGTGATGCTCAAAAACAAAAAGCATACTCATGTTTTGAGTGTGCTTTTGTGCCATATGTATCCTAAATCCATACTAGGTCTTATTAATAAACACAAGACCCTCATTTATTTTCTGATGCTATTTTACCACTCTTTCACCATCTGTCAAATGCGTGAAAACCCCACTTTATCAAATCTATGTAAATTCTTTTTGTCTATCCCACGAGCACACAAAACAGCGTCCACAAAAACACCCAACGCCCAAGCCAAGCATTTTGGCGAAAGGCGGCAAAGCAGTTTAATCGCTCCCTATCTTTGATAAGTCCATATTGCTTTATGACCATTATCACCACAGGGATAAGCCCAAGCCATGTCCACGCTCCCATTTTTGGATAAAAATAGTGTCCATAAATCATCGCCATCAGCCCAATAAAGCAC
>JBHCFR010000152.1:0-2593 GCA_041801945.1 Moraxella sp.
ATGGATGCCCTTGATGTGATTGATGGATTTATCGCCATCAGGACACGAGCGATGGATGAGATGCTTTGTCAGCTGTTTCATGAGATGCTAGATGAGGAGCTTGCCTTATTTGCCGTTGGTGGCTATGGACGTGGCGAACTTTTCCCCCAGTCAGATGTGGACATCTTGATACTCGGTGATGAGACTCATGAGCATCAAGCTCGGATAGAGCAGTTTGTGGCGACCCTTTGGGATATTGGCATAGAGCCTGCCATCTCGGTGCGAACCGGGGCTGAGACGACGACTGCTGTAACTGAGCATACCGTGGCGACCGCCCTGCTTGAGGCACGATTTTTGGTGGGTAATGACAGCCTAAGAGACGTGCCGATATCGGCTGTCAAAAACGCATGGACCGCCAAAGCCTTTTTTCATGCCAAAATGGACGAGTCCAAAGTCCGCTATCTGTCTCACAACGCCACCGAGTATAACTTAGAGCCGAACATTAAGACCGCCCCCGGCTCACTTAGGGATTTACACATCATTTTATGGCTTGGGAAGTTTTATTTTGACGATGTGCACGATTTTTACGATTTGGTTAAAGCTGGGTTTTTAAGCCTTGATAAGTACGAAGCCTTAGAGTCTGCCAAACGATTTTTGTGGTGTTTACGTCATCATCTACACACCCACGTAGGGCGTCATGATGACCGCCTACTCTTTGATCGTCAGCGTGCCATCGCCATTTGCATGGGACTGGCATACGCTGATGATGACAGTCATCATGTCACCCAAGCCTTAGAGAAGCTCATGCGTATCTACTATCGTCATGCCATGGCGATAGCCAGTTTATCTGAGCTCTTATGTGCGTATTTTCATGAAAATTATCTTGCCCCCGACTTTAACAAAACCGTCATTGATGAAGATTTTTATGTGATGACAAAACAAAGTCATCCCATTGACGCCTCGCTGCACACAGAGGGACTGGCAAGAGAGGTGCTTGTCAAGCAAGGTAAGCTGCCACATCCTGACCCCATGATTGCTGTGTATGATTTGGAGGTTTTCTCTAAGAAGCCTGCTTTGCTTTTAAAGATTTTTTTAATCATGGGTCAGCATGGCATCAAAAACATCAGTGCCAACACCTTGCAAGCCATTTATCTTGCCACTGCGCTCATTGATGACGCCTATCGGCAAAACCCCAGCCACCAAGCCTTATTTTTGGCAAATCTACAAGAACCCAATTACCTGTTTCATCGCCTGCGATTCATGAAACGCTTTGGCGTACTTGGGGCTTATCTGCCCGCCTTTGGACAAATCATGGGGCTCATGCAGTATGATTTGTTCCATCGTTATACAGTGGACGCTCATACTCTGCTGCTCATTCGTATCTTGCATCGCTTGACAGATTTGGACAATGAAGTCTATCAACAAAAATTTGATTTAGTTAGCCAAGTCTATCAGAAAATTAACCGCAAAGACATCTTGGTCATCGCCGCTTTGTTTCATGACATCGCCAAGGGGCGAGGGGGCGATCACAGCAAGCTTGGGGCGGTGGATGTGTATGAATTTTGTACCTCTCACGGCATGAGTGAGAATGACAGTCAGTTTGCCTCATGGCTCGTGCAAGAGCATCTGACCATGTCTTTGACCGCTCAAAAACAAGACATCTCTGACCCTTTGGTCATCACTCGCTTTGCCAACTTTGTCGGCAGTGTCAGCAGATTAAACCATCTGTATGTACTCACCGTCACCGACATGAACGCCACCAACAACGAGCTGTGGAACTCATGGCGTGCAAGCCTTCTAAAACAACTCTACATCAGCACCAGACGTGTGCTAGACCTTGGCAACCTAGCCCCTGACAAAGAAGACTACATCACCAACCGCAAACAAAAAGCCCAAGCCCTGCTGACAGATGTTCATCCAGACGACTTGCACGCACTGTGGCATGAGCTTGGCGAAGAGTTTTTTTTAAAGCAAAAACAAGTGGACATCGCTTGGCAGAGCCAAATCATTCTTCAAAACAAGCAAGCCATCCAAAACGGCAAACCCGTCATCGCCATTCGTCCTCATACCGACTTGGCACTAGACACCATACAGCTGTTCATTTGCACCCCTGATCGTGATGATTTGTTTGCCACCAGTGTCAGTGTGCTTGACCACTTTGGTCTGTCCGTCTTAGATGCCACCATTTTAAGTGCGAGCATTGGCGGTGTGCCAAGAGCCTTGGACAGTTATGTGCTGATTGATCGTTTCGCCAAACGAGATGAGAGAGGAGGTCTTATCAGCGATGTCGTCACCACCAGCGACCGACAAAAAAGGCTCATCTTAGAGCTCACCCAAGCACTCTCTGGGGAGGGGCACAGCAGCTGCCCCATCACCCAAGGGGGATTTGGCTTTCATCTGACCTTAAAGCACTTTAATGTACCCACTCAGATTCACATTCAGCGTGCCACACCTCTGGCTCACCAAGGACATCACGCCTTATCACTTGTCACCAAGGACAGACCTGCCCTGCTTGCCAGAGTGGGTCAAGTCTTCTCAAAACTCGGTGTGGCGGTGCATGGGGCGAGAATCACCACCTTGGGCGAGCGTGCCGAGGACATATTTTATGTCTCAG
>JBHCFR010000153.1:0-10661 GCA_041801945.1 Moraxella sp.
TAGTATCTTAGGCTTAGTATCTTAGGCTTAGTATCTTAGGCTTAGTATCTTAGGCTTAGTATCTTAGGCTTAGTATCTTAGGCTTAGTATCTTAGGCTTGGTATCTTAAAAGCGTCTTCTGGCAAGCCCTAAATGCTTTGATGGGCAAATGTCTTGATGAGCTCGCGAATGCCATTTAGGGCTGTTTGATGGTCAGGGGCATACCAAAACAGAGCGACGACAATCATATAGAGTATGGTATATTGCAGGGATTTTTTACTCTCAAAGAATTTGAATGCTGTGCCAGATGATTTTTTGAGCTTTAACCCCAACACATTGACGCTGTATATCTCATCAAGCACCAAATGCACCAAAGCACCCATGAACAAAAAACCACCAAAAAACCAACTGACCCTTGCTGTCATGCCAAAACCATAAAACGCCCCATGCACCGCAAAGAGTCCACACATCGCCATGTAGGGCACAGAATGCACCATGCCTCGATGAACGGTCAAACGACTAAACAGTCCGATGATGACATATCGCACCATCACAAAAGTACCCATCCATGCCACCGCCACCTGCTTCATCACGTCATCACCGCCATGATAAGATACATAGAGCACCGTCGTCAAAGTGGATACAAATATAGAGACGATGTTAAAAAACCGCTTGGCGGGTGTGGATGTTTCAAGGTCAATGTCAGGCAACAGCCCACCAATGATGCCAATCGCCAAACAAAAAACCGCCGTACCAAAACCAAACAGCCCACCCATAAAGCCAAAAGTGGCAAGAGCCGTACTGGCAATGGAAGCGACAGTTAGGTGCGTGGTGAAATTTGCCATGAGCGTTTTTTAAAGCCTAAGTGACATAACGACAAATCCCCAAGCATGGCTAAAACATGACTTGGGGATTTAGAAAATTGGCACTCCATAGGGGATTCGAACCCCTGTTACCGCCGTGAAAGGGCGATGTCCTAGGCCTCTAGACGAATGGAGCACAAAAACTTAACGAACCAACACAAGAAATGCCTAGGTGCTTGTGTTTGAACTTTTGGTGAAACGACCAAAAAGTGGTGGAGCTAAGCGGAGTCGAACCGCTGACCCCTACAATGCCATTGTAGTGCTCTACCAACTGAGCTATAGCCCCTTTGTTAAGGTGTGCGTATTATAGCAGAGTTTTTGGGGGTGTCAAGTATTTTTTTAAATTTTATCTCTAAAATTTCATGAATTTTAAAAAACCTTTATTTTTCATCTATTTAAAACGATAATATTAAATCTCCACCCAAAGGTTGGTGGCGAACTTTGAGGTGGGATTCATTTTTATTGTCGTTTTTTACCCTCTTTATTTCATTCACTCAAAAAATCAGGCAAAGTCTTATTCACTTCTTCTAGCTTTTTCAATTTTTTCTTGCCCAGACCGCCTAACACCTCGCAAGCATGGCGAAGGCGTGCCAAGGTCATGTCCGCTCCGATGATGTACATAGAGTTCATCACAGGGGTGCTTGCCGTAGAGCCTGCAATCGCCACAAAGAAAGGCTGCATAAAGTCTTTAAGCTTGATGTCAAAATGAGCGGATAAGCCCTTCATCACTTGGTAAATATGCTCTTCGCTCCATACAGGTAGTGCTTCTAGCTGCCAAGTGGCAAGGTATAAAATGTCCAAAATTTGCTCATGGGTCAAACTTTTGTGGGTAAAGTCGTCTGCACTAATGCTCGGCAGATTCTGAAAATAAAAGCCCGCCCAATTAACCGCATCTGAGAGCAGGTTGATGCGTGGTTGGATGGCTTTGGCGATGGCGGTGAGTTTGTCATCGTCATTTGCCCATGCCAAGATTTTTGTTTTTAATTCTTCTGCACTCATGGCACGCAGGTACTCGCCATTTAACCAATAGAGTTTTTCAATGTCAAACACCGGTCCGCCAAGCGACACCCGCTTAATGTCAAAACTTGCCATCATCTCATCTAGGGTGAATTTCTCAGCTTCGTTAGGCAAGCTATATCCCATACGCCCCAGATAGTTTAGTAGAGCCTCTGGCAGTACGCCTGCGTCTTGATAGTAGGTGATGGAGGTGGGATTTTTGCGTTTGGACAGCTTGGATTTGTCGGGGTTACGCAGTAGAGGCATATGACACAGCACGGGCATCTCCCAGCCAAAATAGCCATATAAGAGCTGATGTTTGGGTGCAGAGTTGATCCATTCTTCGCCGCGAATGACGTGGGTGATTTGCATGAGATGGTCGTCCACGACATTAGCAAGATGGTACGTCGGCAGCCCATCTGTCTTTAACAGCACCTGCATGTCTACCGTCTCCCAAGGAATGACAATCTCGCCACGAAGCAAATCAGAAATCACGCAATCGCCCGACGTCGGCACTTTCATGCGAATAACAAAGGGCTTGCCGCTGTCCGCCAAACGGTCGCTTTCTTCACGAGACAAGTTTGCATAACGTCCATCATAACGAACAGGCAGTCCATTTGCTTCTTGTTCACGCCGCATGAGATCTAGCTCTTCGGTGGTGCAAAAACAGCGAAAAGCGTGCCCTTTATCCAGCAGTTCTTGGGCATATTTTTGGTAAATCTCCGACCGCTCAGATTGACGATAAGGGGCAAAAGGTCCGCCAACATCAGGACCCTCGCTCCATGCCAGCCCCATCCAGCGTAAGGCGTCCAAAATCATCTGTTCAGACTGGGCGGTAGAACGTGCTTGGTCCGTGTCTTCAATGCGTAAGATGAACTCCCCTCCCAAAGATTTGGCAAAAATCATATTAAACAGGGCAATATAAGCCGTGCCAACATGGGGAAACCCTGTGGGCGATGGAGCGATACGGGTACGAATGGGTTTGGTCATGAGATTTCTCAGTTAAGACTTGGGTTAAGATTTGGGTTAAGATTTGGCGTATAATAACAAAATCAGTATTTTGGTAGTGTGGCGTGAATCAAGCAAGGCTTAGTCTTGCACCAATCGGCAAATGATCGGACAAATCAGACCACGGCAAACCACCATAAACCTGAGCGGATAAGACCTGTAAATGCCGTACATAAATGCGATCAAGGCTCATCAGTGGAAATTTGGCAGGAAAAGTAGCAGGATGTTTGCCGTGCTTGGTGTCAAAGACTTCTTTTAGTCCCAGACTGACCAAAAATCTATCGGATTTTTTTGCCCAATCATTAAAATCTCCCGCCAAAATCAAGGGCTTATCCTTATCTATCTCGCTGTCAATATAATCTCTGATGGCTTTATACTGCTTGGTGCGATCCACCTCCAAAAGATTCAAGTGAGCATTTAAAACCACCACAGGCACCCCCCAACCATCAGGGATAACCTCACTGTGCAGCACGCCCCTTTTTTCTAGGCGAGAGACCGTGATGTTGACGTTGTGCTTGGGGTCTAGGGGGTGGCGTGAGAGCGTGGCGTTGCCATGATTGCCATGGGGATAGCTGACATTCTCTCCATAGCTGTGCGACAATGACAAATACTCACCAAACCATTCATGGTGCGACTGATCGGGATATTCATTAAAGGACATGACTCGTTTTAAGTTTTGTCCCTGCACTTCTTGTAAGCACAAGATGTCAATGGGTAAATCCGCAAGTGCCTGCCCCATGCGTTGCAGCTTCACAAGGCGGTTTAGAGGCGACATGCCTTTATGGACATTATAAGAAACGATGTGGATGGGCGTCATGGATGATGAGAATAAATGTTATAATTTTCAATGATTTAAAAGAGCCATAGAACGCACTAAAATAACATGCTTTGACACGAAAAGCAACTGGATTTTACTTGCAAAACCCAGATACAGACCTTATTATAGCGTAAATTTCTTAGGAAAAACCTCATGATTGACTTTCACGCTCCGACGCTTGATTCTCGCCTGCATCTTGTGGACTTTAACAAAACTGATGTCAACACCCTAAAAACACTGATAGAACAAGACTTACAAAAAGCCGATGAGTTTTTAGATACGCTGCCTACCACAGACGACCCTGCTGTCGCTCTTGATGTCATTTGCCAGTTTACTCATCTTAATCTTGCTCTTAATCGCAGTTTCGGTGTGTTATCTCATCTTAACAGTGTGATGTCTAATGCCGAGATTCGCACCGCTCATCATGAGGTGCTGCCTGCCCTATCCGCTTTTTCTACCAAGACAGGACAGTCGGTGACATTGTACCAGCTGTATAAATTAATCAATGATAATTTAGAGAATCTGCACGCCGATGACGCCCTAAGCAGAGCGGTGGAGCTCGCCTTACAAAGTTTTATGCTGTCAGGGGTGACGCTAGATGAGGATAAAAAAGCACGTTTTGCTGCGATTTCTGCTCGTCTGTCACTGCTGTCTGCTAAGTTCTCAGATAACGCTCTGGACGCCACCCAAGCCTTTACCCTTCCTTTGACACAAGAGCAGCTGTCAGGCATCACGGTAAGCGGCTTGTCTCTCTTAAAATCAGCAGGTGATGATTATCAATCCAAACACCCAAACACCGTACTTGCCACCGACTATGTCGCCACGCTGGATGTGCCTATGTATCTGGCGGTCATGCAATATGCCGACAATCGCGTGCTGCGTGAGACGCTGTATCATGCCTATCACACTCGTGCCAGCGGTGAGAGCAGTTATGGATACACCAAGTTTGATAACAGTGAAGTCATGAGTGAAATACTCGCTCTGCGTCAAGAAAAGGCGCGCTTACTTGGCTTTGATGATTATACCCAACTCTCTTTGGCGAGCAAGATGGCAACGGATAAACATGAGGTTGAAGCATTTCTAAAAAATCTAGCACATCATGCCACGCCTTTTGCCAAATCAGACTTGGCGGACATGCAAATCTTAGCCAAAACCTTAGGCATAGACCAGTTAGAGCCGTGGGATGTGCCCTATTTGGCAGAGAAGATTCGCCTTGAAAAATACAACCTAAACAGCGATGAGCTTCGCCCTTATTTTCCGCTGCCTGTGGTATTGCAGGGGTTGTTTGACATCATCGGCAAGCTTTTTGGGGTTTCTTTTACCGAACGCACCTTGGAAGTGCCACGCTGGCATCAGGACGTGCAGTTTTTTGAGCTACATGACGAAGATGGCATCATCGGTGGGCTGTATTTGGATTTGTTTGCTCGCAGTGGCAAGCGTGGCGGTGCGTGGCTGTCAGGCTTTCAAGAAAAACATCAAGATGCCAAGGTGGATCAGTTGCCTGTTGCTTTTATCGTGGGCAATTTCTCACCTGCGGTAGGCGACTTGCCCAGCCTGCTTAGCTTTGATGAGGTGACGACTTTATTTCATGAATTCGGACATGGACTGCACCACTTACTCACCAAAGTCACGTTGAGTGAGGTGGCTGGCATCAGTGGCGTGGAATGGGATGCGGTGGAGCTGCCCAGTCAATTCATGGAGAATTTTGCCATGGATAAAGAGGGTATCGCCTTCATCAGCCGCCATGTGGAGACGGCAGAACCCTTGCCTAAGGACAAATTAGAGGCACTTGTGGCTGCTAAGAACTTTCAAAGTGGCTTACAGACACTGCGTCAGATAGAATTTGGGCTGTTTGATTTACGCATTCATGGTCAAGATTTGGCAGGTTATGAGGGCATTTTGGCGACACAAAGTGCCGTACGTGATGAGGTGGCTGTCATCAAGCCTCCTGCCAATAACCGCTTTGCCAATACGTTTGGTCACATTTTTGCAGGCGGTTATGCGTCTGGTTATTATTCCTACAAATGGGCGGAACTCTTATCTGCCGATGCCTTTGGCAAATTTGAAACCGCTGACAACCTAAGCGATCATGGCGTATTTAACCCCAACATAGGTCAAGCCTTTAAACAAGAAATTCTACAAATGGGGGGTTCACGCCCTGCCAAAGACAGCTTTAACGCCTTTATGGGGCGTGAGGCGGACATCGGTGCTCTTTTGCGTCACAGCGGATTTACCAAATAACCCCAAATATGCCGAACCGCTAAACCGACAAACTACCTAGGCTAGCCCAAGGAGTGCAGCCAATGTTCGTCTTACTCACCCTACTTGCGATGGCATACGCCCAAGACAACTACGGCAGAAATCTACCTACCTATGTTTGGGCAGGCATGTTTGCCTTGATGAATTTTATCATTGGGATGCTTGGCGGTGTATTTTTAGCCAGCCTCGTCCTCTCGGTGATGCTCGGATTATATGCGTGGGGGTATTTTGCCCTACTGCGTCGATTTAGTGATCAGACCCTGCTTTGGCTACTCATTTGTCTTGGCGGACTGATTTTACCAACTTTATTTAGCGTGGCAATGATGCCCTAACCTGAGTGACATCATGAGATATCAATCCAACCGCCCAAAACGCCAATTTCTGGCAGGGGTCAAATGCAGCGAATGCGGTGCAACAGATACCACCGTGCAGGTGCAGATTTTTACACCCACATCTGATGAATACATTGAATGCATAGCGTGCCAGCATACAGCACGGCGACCTACTACCGATGAGATACCCAGCACCCAAGCCAAAACCGCCGACATGAGCTCAGATGGCGTTGGTGTTGTACGCTTAATCGGTAGCCCCACCAAAAAATAACCCAAGATAACAACCTAAGATAAATCGCCACCAAAAAAGCCCTCAAGGCTCACCGATGGCACATGAGGGGTGTTTGACGAAGAATTTGTGCGTTTTGTCTTATTTTTGTTGCAAAAAGCTGAAAAATTTTGTAGATTTTGATATAGTACAGTAATACTTTATACAAGGTGTTTGGGTAGGCTTTTGCCCATTTGCCACTTCATTATAATATCTGCCCATGAGCGAATTCATGGGTGCAGTCAGAATAGGTTTCCCATGTCAGAGCAAAAAAATCCAAACGACATTAATTTTGATGATGAATTCTTAAACATTGAATTTGACAACTTCAATGCGAATACTCATAGCGATTCAGCTACGGACATCAAGCAGGACACCGATCTTGATGAGCTATTCAATCAAACCATCCCAACCTCCTCTAAACTCTCATTTGAACTAAATACAAATACTACAACCAACACCTCTCACACAAGCGGGTTGACAGATGAGTTGAACATGGGCGATAAATTAACCATAGACGAGTCCATGAACATCGCCTTATCTGACCTCTCCACCCCTAACGATGCTGGGGTCAGCCTTGATTTTGGTAAAATTCCAGTGGATTTGCCCGAGCACGATGTACTCCATGATGATCCATCTTTCATCAAGAGCATTTTTGATGACGCCCGTCCTGATGGCACAGATGCCACCCTACTTGGTGCAGCTGCCATCGCAGGTGGTCTTGGTGTTCAGAAGAACAAACCTGCCAAGAAAAAAGGCGTGAGTTTATTTGGTAAAAAAGAAAGTACGCCAAAAGCACCCAAAACACCTAAGACACCTAAGACACCCAAAATTAAAACCACCCAATCTGCCAACGACAAAGGCGACTTAACAGGACTGCTCAGCAACCCTCAAAAGCTCAATAAGATGATTTTAGGGGGGGTTATTGCTCTTGTGCTGATTGGCGTGGCATTATATATGGCGATGAACAACAATGAAAGCACGCCTCCCCCTAGTGCTGCCCCTGCTGCGAGCACTCCTGCTCCTGCCGCTCCTGTAACTCCCCCTGCTGACAATACACAGGTAACAGCCGACCCCGCAGCAGCAACTGACACAGCCGCTCCGACAGGGGATGACATCTTGCCTGAAATCAAGCCTGTGGTGAACCCTGATGAGATTTTAAATGCCGAGATTCCTAATGATCCTGCCCTCATCAAAGAAGAGATTGATCGCTTAGCGGATAAGGAAACCCAGATTGCCGAGCAAGAGAAGCTCATTCAAGACCAGCTGACCATGATGGAGGATTTGACCACCGCCAAAGCAGAGCACATCGCCCTGCTAGAAGCTCAGATTGCGGAATTAGAAAAGCAAAAAGGCGGCAGCTCATCTACTGCCCCGACCAGTAACGAGAATAAATAAGCTCATCACAAAACACCCCAAAAGTTAGTTTTAGCATCTAACTCTTGGGGTGTTTTCATGAGTTCTTGGGGTGATTTTGTGGCAGGTAAGTCTTGCGGTAGCCTGCTAAGAGGTCATCTATAAAAGACGTATCGCCTGTTCTCTCTTCTCCAAAGCCTTACCCTCCAATACCGACTTGGCAACGTGAAGCTCTCGCACGTCATCAAAGCCTGAGACATACCAACTTCTCCCCTCATCTTTAATGACTAATGTCTCATTTATGATGTCAATACTGGCATGATTGGTCAATTTGGCGGTCTGCCCATTGGCGATGAGCGTACGATTTTTAATGATGAGCTGACCACTTTTGATGTGACTTTGGTATTGGCGGCGGTTTTTGTACCAATTAAACCCAAAAACAAGCACCGTAAAAAGTGCCATCGCACCAATGGTTATCTCCACAGGGGCAGTAATTGCTACTATTGACACACCAATCGCCAATAGCACCAGCATGCCCGCCATGATGAGTACAGGATTCGTCTCTGTACCGCTAAGCGTGATAGACACGCCATCATCAATCACTTTTAGCATCACCAGCCCAACGCTTTTTGTTGTAAGTCAAAAATCTGACGAATACCCATCTCAGCAAGGTCAAGCATGGCATTGGCTTGCTCACGGGTAAAATGCTTATCCTCTGCCGTCCCTTGAATCTCAATAAACCCTCCTGCCTGTGTCATGACCACGTTCAAATCCGTATCGCAGGTGGAATCTTCATCATAATCCAAATCCAAATAAGCCTGTCCATCTTTGATGCCAACGGAAACCGCACCGACCAAACCAATCAGAGGATCGACACTTAGTTTTTTATCTCTTTGTAAAGACTCTAAAGCATCGATGAGTGCCACTGCCGCCCCTGTGATGCTCGCTGTGCGTGTACCACCATCTGCCTGTATGACATCGCAGTCCACATAAATGGTGTTCTCGCCCAGTTTGGATAAATCAAGCATGGCACGCAATGAACGCCCTATCAGTCTTTGAATCTCTTGGGTTCGCCCTGACTGCTTGCCCCGAGCTGCTTCACGAGCGGTGCGTGTGCCTGTGGCTCGTGGCAACATCCCATATTCGGCAGTCAGCCATCCTTGACCTTGACCTTTTAGCCAACGTGGCACACCTTGCTCTATACTGACATTACAGAGCACTTTGGTGTCGCCATAACAGACCAACACCGACCCTTCGGCATGTTTGGTATAGCGGCGAGTAAATGAGATGTCGCGTAGTGCATTTAGGGGGCGGTTATTGTGTCGCATGAGTTTGCCTGTCAAATAAGATGGATTGGCTATTGTAACAGTTTTTTGATGAAAACAAAACCGCCTGACATTGCCAAGCGGTTGTATTATAATATGACTGAAAAATAGCATTATGCTGTTTTGTCTTTTTCAAGTGCTCTTAGTTCTTTACGTAGAATCTTACCCACGTTAGATTTGGGAAGCTCGGTAATAAACTCAACATGCTTAGGACGCTTATAACCTGTCAAGTTTTCTTTCGCCCAAGACTTGACCTCATCGACAGTTAGGCTATCGTCTTTTTTGACCACATAAACCTTGACAACCTCGCCACTGTGTTCATCAGGCACACCAATCACACCGCATTCTAGCACTTTGGGGTGAGCGGTAATGACCTCCTCCACCTCGTTGGGATAGACATTAAAGCCCGACACCAGAACCATGTCTTTTTTGCGGTCAATAATCTTGATAAAGCCTTGCTCATCCATGACACCAATATCACCTGTCTTAAAGTAGCCGTCCGCGGTCATGGTCTTGGCAGTCTCATCTTCTCTGTTCCAATAGCCTTTCATCACCTGAGGACCTTTAATGGCAATCTCCCCTGCCTCGCCCATGGCGACTTCTTTACCCTCATCATCTAGTAAAATGATGTCGGTATCAGGAAAAGGAATGCCAATCTTACCCGTGTAACTGCCTGGGGGGTTTAGGGTGGCGACAGGCGATGTCTCAGACAGACCATAACCCTCAACGATATAAGTTCCTGTGAGCTTCTCCCATGCCTGAGCAGTACTCGGTAGAACCGACATCCCACCACCAAGCGATAGACGTAAGCTAGAATGGTCAAGACTCTTAAAACCCTCATGATGGGTCAAAGCGTTAAATAGCGTGTTCACCGCAGGGAAGAAGACAGGCTTGTATTTGGCAAAGTCTTTGGTGAGTGCATCAAAGTCTCGGGCGTTGGTGATGAGCAGCAGGGAAAATCCCATTTTCATACCTAATAACGCACACGCCGTGAATGAGAAAATGTGATATAAAGGCAATGCCACCACCACATATTTACCCGTCAAATCCTCGCCAACAGGAAATATTTTATTAACAAAGGTCATGCACTGCTCAACGTTCGCCATCAAATTCTCATGGGTGAGCATCGCTCCTTTTGCCACACCAGTCGTTCCTCCTGTGTACTGCAAAACCGCAATGTCATCCAGACCCATCTCAGGACGCACATAGCGACTGGCGGACACTGCACCAAGGGCATCTTTAAAACTAGTGGCGTTGGGAATATTCCAACTGGGCACCATTTTTTTGACATGGCGAACCACGAAATTGACCAAAATGCCTTTTAAGCCCATCATGTCGCCAATACTCGCCACGATGACGTGCTTGACTTGTCCTTTGTTTTTGACCTTTTCAAAAGTGTGAGCGAAGTTCTCTACGATGAACAGCACTTGGGCTCCACTGTCATTGAGCTGATGTTCA
>JBHCFR010000154.1:0-8662 GCA_041801945.1 Moraxella sp.
TCAGTCAGACACATGGTGCCTGACCACTCACCACTGTACAGCTTGGGCAGATATAACGCTTTTTGTTCCTCGCCGCCACTTGCTAGCAAACATAGGCTCGCCCCGACCGTCAGATTGGGGTATAAGGCAAAAGATTGGTTGGTGGCAAATAACATCTCTTCGGTCAGCATGCTCACCATCTTTGGCATGGCTTGCCCGCCATAATTAGCATCACCTCCAAGCCCTATCCAGCCTCCGTCAGCATAGGCGTCAAATGCCTCTTTGAAGCCTTTTGGGGTGGCAACTTTGCCGTCGCCCAAATAAGTCGCCCCTTCGTCATCGCCTGACTGATTTAGAGGAAGTAGCGTTGAGGTGGCGAACTTTGCCATCTCATCTAAAATCATCTCTACCGTCTGGGTATCTACGTGCGAGAGGGATGGCGTGTTTTGCCAAAAAGCAGGTGCGTCAAATACCTCTTTTAGGGTAAAAATCATCTCATCAAGAGGGGCGGTGTATTGTAGGGTCATGGGAAATCCTTTTGAAATGGGTTGAAGGTTGGGTTGTTAAGATAATAAACGGATAATAAAGCTCAGATGAAAACTTAGATTAAAACCTAGATTAAAACTTAGATGAATTCATAAAATTTAACCAAAAGTTGGTTTTTTGGCAAGTGATGATTGTTACTGGTCGGTCATTTTGAGTGCTTTCATGGCTTCATGGACAGCCAAACTGACAGCCAAACTTCGCAGGCTCTTAGTTCATCTGCATCATGACAGAGAGCCCTGCCAGTCCGACCACCCCTGCCGTCTCGGTGCGTAACACTCTCTCGCCAATCGTCCATGACAAAAACCCTTGGGTATGGCATAGGCTAATTTCATGATCCGATAGACCGCCCTCTGCCCCCACCAGTAGGCTGATGGTTGTCGGTAGGGCAGTTGTTGGGATAAAGCGATGGGTCTCATCAGATAGGCTCATGACGATTTTTAGCTCGTCTTGACAGTCAGCCACTGCCTGAGCCAGGCTCATGGGGGGCAAGATGTCAGGGATGAGGTTGAGTCCGCATTGCTCGCAGGCAGACACAGCGATTTTTTGCCAATGAAGGAGTTTTTTGTGGTCTCGCTCATAACGCAGGTATTCGGAGCGTTCGCTTGTGATCAGCTGTATGGCGTGTACCCCCATCTCACAGGCTTTTTGAATGGTATAATCCATGCGTTCGCCCTTGCTCATCGCTTGTATCAGAGTGACCCGATAGGGCGGCACACGATTGATGGGCGTGAACGCATCCACAGAGGCGATGGCGTGTTTTTTGTTGATGTCTGTAAGGGTGACCGTGTATTCACCCCCTTGACCATTAAATAAAGTGGCACTGTCACCAACTTTGGCACGCAAAACTTTACACCAATGATGATAGACCTCATCAGGCAAATAGATGCTCTCATTAAGAGCTAGTGACATGGGAACAAAAAAACGCATAAAAGTGCCTTTTGGGAGATTGATCGGATATATCGGAGCATTTAAAGACATTTAGCTCTAAATGTCTATTATATGGTTATATGGTAATTGTCCCTACCTGTGTTTTGATGGGAAAAATACACTTGGTCGGTGCTTTATTTTTCATGCTCATCATCAAACAGATGGGATAAATCAGGTTTTTGTTTGCCAATGGTAATGATGATGAATTCATCGGGGCGAATGTAGGTTTTTAGGGCGTCATTAACCGCATCTAGACTCGCATTATCTAAGCGTTTTAGATAATCTGTGATGTGACTGTCTGGCAGATGATGATAATTTAGGCTGCTTGCGGTGTGATGAATAGCGGTGTTGGTGGCAAGGCTCATGGGATAGGCGTATTTGCGACTGGTGCGTTCAAGAGCAAGCTCGCCATTTGTGATGCCGTTTTCTCTGGTGCTGTGAATGACGTCTAGGGTTTTTAAGATGGCATCTTTGGCTTTATCACTTTGTGTGGAGAAATTAATAAGATAATAGCCACGCTCATGAAAGGTGGTCATGCTGCCGCTGATGCCATAGGTATAGCCATGCTTATCTCGGATCTCTTTCATGAGATGTGCATTAAAATCCCCTCCTGCTAAGATCTGATTGCCAAGGCTAAAATTGGTGCGGTGCTGTAATTCAATGGGGTCTTTGGTGTTTTTCTCGCCCATGTGTCCGATGTAGACGTGCGTTTGTGTGCTGTCATGGGCAATATGAACGTGCTTAGGTTTGGGGGCGATTGGTGTAGCTAAGTCATCGATGGGTTTGCCTTTTGGCAAAAGAGAGCTTAGGTGTTTGGCAATGGTGCGAGCCTCATCGGCACGAATGTCGCCTGTGATGGCGATGTGGGCGTTGCTTTTTGTCAGATAGGTGTTTTTGTAGTTGATTAAATCCTCTTGGCGTATGCTTGCCACACTCGCTTGCGTGCCAGTGGTGGGTGTGGCATAAGGGTGTGAGCCATAGAGCGTCTGTAAAAAGGCAAGATTCGCCAAGTGGCTAGGGTTTTGTTTGGCACGTTCAAAGCCGATGTCAAGCTGAGCCTGATTGCGTTTTAGGATACCCTCATCAAATCTGGGATTGGCAATCATGTCGGCAAACAGTGCCAAGGCAGCCTGCCTTTCACGCTCATCTGACAGGCTTCTAAAATGATACTCAAACACGTCTCGGTAAGCATTCGCCCCAAACGACGCCCCCAAAAGCTCAGCCTGTTCAGCAAAAGCAGTCTCATCCAGCTCGGTTGTGCCCTGTGTGGACATGAGAGCGGTCATCATGGCAATGCCATGGTCTTCTGGGCGAATGGTGGCATCCTTGGCAGAGCCTCCCTTAAAAGTGAGGGTGATGTCTAAGATGGGCAATTCTTGAATCTCTGTAAAAATCACAGGCACGCCATCAGTCTCAAACCGCACCATGTTAGGGATGGTCAGGGTCAGAGGCTTGTCATCAGTTAGGCTGTCAAGTGTGGGCAGAGGCTCATCGCTTGGGGTAACATTTGGGGTGATACGAGAAGAGTGATGAACATCGGCTAAGCTGATGTGGCTGATGAGCAATAAAAAAAGGGCGATGTGATTGGTGAATTTCATGGCATGGCTTTGGTGTTTTAGTTGTGAGGTTTGAATAGACAGAGGATTCATAAAGGCATGGTTTGAGTGAGCCATCAAATACTCATGCACTGTATCAAGGCTCATCGTCTTTTGGTAGGATGTAGGCACTGTACATCCGCTCGTCGGTCAGGTATTTTTTGCCTGCATGCTGAATGTCATCAGAGGTGATGGTGGGTAAGACATCAAGCTCTTGTTTGACTTCATCAAAAGAGATGTTTTGATGATAAAGTCGCCCAAAGATTTGGGCTTGTCCTGCCACGCCCTCAGAGGCGAAAATCAGCCCTGTCTTTATGGCAATGAGCGAGCGGTCAATCTCTTTTTGTTCTATGGGGTCTTGCAGGGTGCGTCTGATTTCATCTAGGACCAGCTGTTTGGTGGTGTCTAAATCAGTGCCTGCCTTTGGGGTGATGCCGACGATGAACAGACTGTCGCCATACATGGGCTGATCCATGTGAGCACTCACAGAGGTCACAAGCTCTTTTTTGATGAGATTTTTGGCAAAGCGGCTACTGGCACCCCCTCCCAAAACATCACCAAACAAACCCAAGGCAAGCAGTTCACGGTGGCTTTGCTCGTTAAAATGACCACCAAGACGCAGGCTGGGCAGACTGGGGATTTGCCATACCAAGAGGATGCTTGGGGTTTGTACGGCTTCTTTGATGGTGATGTGGCGTTTGCTCACACCGCCTTTGCCCATGAGCATGTCATCAGGGTGAATGAACTCGCTAAAAGTGCGTTTGGGGGGTGTACTGCCTTTGGCAATCGTGCCAAAATATTTTTGTGCATGAAAAATCACGTCATCTTTATTGACATCACCCACGACGATGAGTGTGGCGTTATTTGGCACATACCATGTGTTATACCACGTTTGCAAGTCATCCATGCTAAGCGTGCTGATGTCCGCCATGCTGCCGATGACAGGGCGACCTCGAGGCGTGTCGCCATAGATAAAGGCACACAGACGCTCAGAGGCTTTGGCTTCGGGGTTATCATCAGTGCCAGAGCGACGTTCTTCTTGGATGACTTGACGCTCGCTCTCTATTTGCTCAGGCTTAAACAGCACATGCTTCATGCGGTTGGCTTCAAGCTCTAACGCCATGGCATAGCGATTGGCAGGCAAAATCTCATGATACACCGTGACATCGGCACTGGTGTAAGCGTTGGCGTGCCCACCATAATGACCAATAAGGCGATTAAACTCATCGCCAGATACGCTGGGTGTGTCCTTGAACATCAGATGTTCTAAAAAATGAGACAGCCCACCTTTACCCACGGGCTCATCATTTGACCCAACGCCATACCAAATCTGAGTCATGACCACAGGAGCACGCCTGTCTTCTTTGATGATGAGGTGAAGTCCATTATCTAGGGTGTGTTCATGAATGTTTTGAAACAGACGCAGCTCGCTTTGGCTAGGTAAGAGGGCGTGAGTAGGCTCTTTGGTGAGGGTCGGTTGGGTGCTCTGCTGTGGCAGCTGCTCAAAAGTCTGACAGGCACTCAAAGATAGCATCAAGCCAAATGGCAGAGCAGGCAACAGAGCAGATAGCCAAGCAGGGCGATTTGTGTGATTCATAGAGTGACCAGAGGGCAGGGTTTGCACCAACACGGACTTATTTGCCGATGATGACGGTGGCGGTAGGGTGCACGCCTTGGTTGGAGACGCTGCTACACGCCATCAGAGAGCAAGGTACCAAGAACATGGTCAGTAGAGCAAAGGTTTTCATGGTGTCTCCAAAGATGGCAGAATGGGTATGATGTCGTTATTTGGTGTCATCGCTTAGCATTGTCGTTTGACTTAGCATTGACGTTTAACATTGTAGTTTAGCATAAGTTAGAGGGGGTGGCAATTTTGTGATGAAGCGATGGGAGGTGTTTTGCAGTGATGGCAGGGTTGATATTGACAAAGCAGTTGGTGGGTTTTTGAGTTGTTTTTAGCTCAACCATCCACAAAAACATAATCTTGGCTCGTGATGTTCATCGGCAAAACCACCGACGTATTTTAGAGTTGTCAAAACCGCCTCTTAACCTTATTCTTTAAAATCAGGTGTGATTCATCTTCGTCTCTCATAGTAAATAGTAAATATCAAGTTGCCCACCCCCTATTTTTGCCAAAAATATGATATGATGGAGCAGTTATGTTAAATTTAAAAAGTGAGCAATCATGAGTGATAATCAAGGGAGCTGGTTTGCCCGCATGAAACAGGGGCTGTCCAAATCCAGTAAAAATCTGTCTGAGGGTTTGATGAATGTCTTGGTCGGTGGCAAGGAGATTGACGATGAACTCTTAGAGGAAGTAGAAGATCAGCTGCTCGTTGCTGATATTGGTGTTGGGGCAACCAAACGCATCATCACCAGTCTGACCGAACAGACAGCAAGGGGTGATTTGATTTATTCGCATTCTTTATATAAAGCCCTAAAAAAAGAGCTGGTGGACATCTTAGAGCCCAAAGTCTCGCCACTCATCATTGATACTACCAAAAAACCGTTCGTCATCTTAATGGTGGGTGTCAATGGCGTCGGCAAAACCACCACCATCGGCAAACTTGCCAAACGCTTGCAAGCTGAGGGCAAATCCGTCATGCTCGCAGCAGGCGATACCTTTCGTGCGGCAGCGACAGAGCAGCTGCAAGTGTGGGGTGAGCGTAATGGCATTCCTGTGGTCGCACAGGGGCAGGGCTCAGACAGTGCCTCGGTCATCTTTGATGCCATGCAGTCCGCCAAAGCCAAGGGCATTGATGTTCTGATTGCCGACACCGCAGGAAGATTACAAAACAAAACTTACTTGATGAATGAGCTAGAAAAAGTCATCCGCGTCATGAAAAAAGCCGATGACACCGCACCGCATGAGTGCATGATTGTACTGGACGCTGGTACAGGTCAGAACGCCATCAGTCAGGTCAATCTCTTTGGCGAGGTCGCCCCCTTAACAGGCATCACCATCACCAAGTTAGATGGGACAGCCAAAGGCGGCGTGGTCTTTAACGTCGCCCAAACCACCGACATTCCCATTCGCTATATCGGTGTGGGCGAGCGGATTGATGATTTGCAGCCTTTTGAGCCCAAAGAATTTGTGGATGCACTCATCGCCGAAGAAAAATAGGGCGTGTCACTAGGCTTTATTTGTCATCAAAATAATCGTCAGCTTTTTAACCTCTATAACACACAAGGAGAAAGTCGTGATAAGCACGCATTATCAGCCACCCTTGGGACTGCCCATGATTAGCTTGACAGTCAGGGATGGCAAGCTTTTGGCACTAGATTGGCATCATGACAAAACCACCAAACTGCTTGATCAATTAAATCAAACAGCGACATTCATTCATCAAGATGCACTTAGTGATAAGGATGAAGATCAGGCGACTGCCTTGATGGTCATGACCGAGCTAGATGAGTATTTTAACGGGGAGCGAACCTCCTTTGATGTGCCGCTGGATTTGTCGCAAGGGACGGATTTTCAAATCAAAGTCTGGCAGGCACTGTGCCAAATCCCTTATGGTCAGACCATCAGTTATGCAGCATTAGCCAACAGCATTGGCAAACCGACTGCCTTTCGTGCCTGTGCCAACGCCAATGGCAAAAATCTCATCTCACTCATCGTGCCCTGTCATCGTGTCATCGCCTCCGATGGCAGCTTGGGCGGCTATACCGGCGGTGTGGCGATAAAACGAACCTTGCTAGAATTAGAAAAATCAGCGTTTCAAGAAAAAATATAACGCCAAGTACCCCATGATGTTTAGCATGATGGTAACATAAAAGACCCTCCGAAAAGCAGCTTTCGTGGCTTTATGGTTAAGTAGCTTGTGAGCGAAAGTTGCCCCAATCCAACCACCCAAAACATCAACAGCATGCAAAGTACTCTCAGGGGTTCGCCAATCATCACGTGCTGCTTTGCTTTTATCATGATAATACAGAACAAAACTCACCACACTGACCACCAGATAATAAACAGGTATCATGTTAGATAAGCTGTTTGTCAAGGACATCTTGATGGACAATGCACTCATCAGCAAAAAGTAACCAATAGCAAAGGCACACAGTAGGTTTGGCGTGCCATGCTTTTGTTTTTGACGTTCTTGATAGGCTCTCTTGGCTTGCTGCCTGATTTGATGTTCTTGTTGCTTTTTGGCGACAAATAGGGCTTCTTGGATATGGATGGCAACAGGTCTGCCACTGTTGTCTTGTCCTATCTCAAAGATGACTTGTTCGCCAATCTTAGGGTCCCTGCCTGCTCTAAACCCACGAATGTGAAAGAAAATCTCTTTATCAAAGCCTTGCGGTTTAATAAAGCCAAATTTACGTTCAGAGTCAAACTTGACCACATGACCTTGGTGCTTCTCCATGGTTAGCTATGCCTTTTTTTAAAACTTTCTATCTTGATAAAAGCCATCAGTGAGGTAGGTGGTATTTAAGCCGTCAGACCAATCCCAACGCTTCTATGAGTTTTTTGCTCGGCTCAACGGTATTCATGCTATAAAAATGCAGGGCAGGCACGCCCTCTTTGATGAGGTTTTCGCACAGTTTTATGACCACCTCAAAGCCAAACGCTCTGATGGCATTGCTGTCATCGCCAAAGTCAGCGAGCTGTTTACGAATGTATCTTGGGATGTCCGCCCCAGCACTGTCAGCAAAACGAATCAAGTTACTCGCCTTGGTGATGGGCATGATGCCTGCGATGATGGGAAATTTGTCTTGATGAATGCCACGTTTGGCAAGTGCATCACGCAAATATAAGTAGCTGTCTACGTGATAAAAAAACTGGGTGATTGCCTCATTTGCCCCTGCGTGATATTTGTTTGCCAGCACGTCAATGTCCGCCCCAAAGCTTCTGGCTTGTGGGTGCATTTCAGGGTAGGCGGCGACTTTGATGTTAAAATAATCACCACTATGCGCGCGAATGTATTTGACCAAATCTAGGGCAAAAGGCAACTCCCCATAGCCGACTTGACCGCTGGGCAGATCGCCACGCAAGGCAACCACACGATTAACACCCAACGCTTTATAATAATCAAGTAACTCACCAATCTGAGCCTTACTGTCGCCAATGCAGGACATGTGTGGCACGATGGGCGTGGCGGATTTTTCGGTGAGTGTCTTGACGATACCGAGCGTGCGTTCACGGGTTGAGCCGCCAGCACCGTAGGTTACGCTAAAATATTTTGGATTTAGGGTGTTTAGAATCTCAAAAGTTTGGTGTAATTTGGTCTGAGCCTCATCGGTTTTGGTGGGAAAAAACTCAAAGGAAAAAGGCGTTTTGGTGGCAGCGGTCTGATGACGGCTCACAGGCGTTTGTAGCTCTGTTTTTAGATCGGTGATGAGCTGTTCTATGTGGGTGAGTTTAGTTAGGGCTTGGTTAGTCATGATGAATCTCTGCTTAGGTGTCAAATATAGGGCATCTTGTCATGAGAGATAACAAGAGGGTAAATGCCTTGGTCTGCCATAAGTGTCAGTTATTGCTTATCAAATAAAGACAGTAACGCACCGTAGCCCTCACGCGCCATCTGTGCTTTTGGGATAAATCTAAGAGCACTGCCGTTAATGCAGTAACGCAGTCCGCCTTTATCGGGTGGACCATCGGTAAAGACGTGACCCAA